>JAGRGG010000136.1 GCA_020445645.1 Geminicoccaceae bacterium
GGTTCGAGTCCTTCCGGGCGCGCCAGTTAAATCAGATACTTACAATTGTTTTGCTCCCAAGGGGCGCGCTAATTCCCAAGATTGGGAGCTCTGTGGGAGCAGCGCGACGCGCACCTAGCCTTTTAGCGTGCCTCCTGTCATCCATTAGCGTCCCGGTATCCCGCCCCTCATGCACGACGCTCTGGAGCGGCTCGATCGGCTCCTGGATCCGTCTGGCCGTATCGACATCCGCCTTGGAAGCGCAAAAATGTCCGGCTTGCACAACCTGCAAGGGTGCCATGACCTACGGCTACGACCTTCACGCAAATCTTGACCCTGAAGCATATGCCTCCCGCCTTGATGAAACTCGGTCATTCTATGAAACGCTGCCCGAGCCCATCCGCTCAGCGCAGCTTCTCCTGGCCGATGTCATGCACGTCTGTGCCGAAGCGAAACGGGGCGACAAGGCCGGCCAGAGCGCCAGCGCAATCGCTAAGCGCTGCCGGGCCAGGGGCCTGACCGACCGCTTCGACAACTTGGAGGTAGCCTATTTCCTGGCGAGCCGACCCGTTGACACCCCCTTGCTGCTCTGCTCACGGATCATCAGAGGTCGATGGCTGACCATAGCCGAACGGGCTGCCTTGTTCGTCGAGGAGCAGGAGCGAGACGACTTCAGATGGACGCTCGATGATCTGCGGTTTGCTTTGGGCATTTCGTCCAAGAAGAATGCGGCGCGCGCGCTCAAAGATCCTGCTTACGCAGCGTTCAAGGCACGTCTCGAAGACCTGCGGCAGTACGAAATGAGCTGCTATGGCTGGCGATCGACGAACCCAGGCAGACCCTCCCCCTTGGGCATAGTTTTTCGGCGCTGCGTTCTGGACACGCCCTACCCTGCCGGCGAGGGGGTCAAAACCGACGAATTTTGAGGGCTTTGTTCCTAAGACAATTTTCCCTATCTAGGGTGCATCAAGCGAAGGCATGGTGCCTTCGCGCTAGCAGCAGAGGCTGTGATGCCCCTTGATGGATGCACTCTACCGCAACCTCAAGAAAAGGCGGCCTCAGGCCTGCGCCTCATCCGCAAGCCCGAGGTCCGCGCCCTCACCGGCCTGAGCGCCTCGTCCCTCGACCGGCTGGAGCTGGCCGGGGGCTTTCCCATGCGCGTGCGCCTCGGCCCCAACAGCGTCGCGTGGCTCGCGGCGGAGGTGCGGGGCTGGATCGAGGCCCGCGCCGCCGCGCGCGGCGGCCGTGCCGGCACGGCAGGGCGCGCCACCCCCCAGGGGGAGGGCCGCATGGGCTAGCACCAACCGTGGAGAAGCCCCGCGCGCAAATTTTGCCGCCGGCAAAACGTTGAGGGGCTGCGGATGAAGGGCTCGATGCCCCTTGTCACCAAGAAGCTTCGACGGGTGTTGGCGCACCCGTCGAGCATCACCCGGTCGGTGTAGGCACCGACTTTCAGACGTAAGGATGTGTCATGAAGTTAATCGTCGATCCGCGTTCCCGCAAGCGGGAAGTGCCCTACCACGGCGGTGGCTCCGACAGCCCGTTCGTCCGCATGGTCAACGCCATGGCTGCCTTGCACGCCGTCAAGGTCATCGAGGCGCAGGTGCCCGAGGATCGCATTCTGTGGAAAGTCTCGAAGGCAACGATCGCGGTCCTCAAGCCCCGCGAGGACCGCGAGCCGCGGGTCTTCGACATCCAACTGCCGACCATGCGCTGGCGCGACTACGACCTTGGCGGCGAGGGTGAGGGGCTCGTCGGCTTCATCACCTGCTTCAGACAGCAGGACGATCCGATGCCCGTGGCATGGGATATCCTGTGCCATCCGATAGCGACGGTCGAAATCTAGACCAAGGGCGATAGGGGGGATGTTCGGTGCCTGAGCACCGGCATCCCCTGCACCCGATCCTTCCTCCACCAAGGAGACGAACGATGGCGCGCACCCGCTGCGGCGCCCAGGGGGACGGCTTGTGCTTTTGCGATGCCTGCGTGCCGGACGCGCCCGCAGGTGGTCCTCGCCCCTCGCGCCGGGTCGACTTCGACCGGATCAACCGCGACGCCCGGCGCAGCCTGCCGGCGCTCCTGCGCCGCTGGCTGCCGGGCGGGTGCAGGGAGGGCGACGAGTGGGTCGCCCGCAACCCGAACCGGCACGACCGCCGGCCGGGCTCCTTCAAGGTGAACCTCGCCACCGGCCGCTGGGCCGACTTCGCCACCGGCGACGGCGGCAGCGACCCCGTCTCGCTCGCCGCCTACCTCGGCAACCTCTCCCAGCACGAGGCCGCCCTGCGGCTCGCGCAGATGCTCGGGATCGACCCGTGACGACATCCGTCCCCATGTTCGCGCCGCTCGGCGACGACGAGAAGCTGCTCGGCCTGCAGGCGGGCAGGGAGGAGGCCCGGCGACGCGGGCGCCAAGCCCAGGCGGCACGGCTCTGGGAGGAGGCGGTGCCCGTCGAGGGCACGCTTGCCGAGCGCTACCTCGTCGAGCACCGGGGGCTGAAGGGCCCCTTCCCCCCCGACGCTGCGCTTCCACCCCGCGTTCACCATCCGGCCGGACAAGCCCCCCTCGCCGGCGCTCCTCGCGGCGGCGACCGACGGGCTGAACCGGTTCGTCGGGCTCCAGGGCATCCGCCTCGACCCGCAGACCGCGCTCAAGGTCGCCGGCAAGTACGCGAAGCTGTCGCTGGGCGCGATCAGGTCCGGCAGCGCCCGGCTGGGCGACGGCACCTCCGACGTCCTGTGCGTCGGCGAGGGGGTGGAGACCAGCCTGAGCCGGCTCGTCGCCGGCCCCGCCGACGTGCGCGCCTGCCTCGGGCGGCTGCGCCCCGTCGAGCCGACGGACCGCCACCGCCGGGTCGAGATCCTGGTCGAGCGCGGCGCCGAGGAGGCGGCGCACGAGGTGGCCAAGGTCTACGTGCGGCGCGGCCTGACCGTCGTCCTCGTCGAGATCCCCAAGGACTTCGAGGGCGCCAAGGCCGACCTCAACGACCTGCTCAAGCACAAGGGCACCGAGGCCGTCGAAGCCGCCGTCGCGGCGGCGAGCCCCTTCACCGACGAGGGGGAAGAGGACGACCGGCCGATCATCTCGCTCGACGGCGGCACCCTCGACAGGGCGACGGTCAAGTCCCTGCAGGCCCCGACGTGGCTCTCGCTCGCCGATCCGGCCAAGGGCGTGTTCCAGCGCGGCGAGCGCCTCGTCCACCTGCACCGCCCGCCCGTCGATCCGAGCCAGGCCCAGGGCAAGGGCGCGCTCGGCATCGTCGACGCGGGCGCGTCCTACCTGAAGCTGCGCCTGTCGCAGGCCGCGATCTTCCAGAAGACCGGCAGGCGCTCCGGCCCCAACCCCGATACCGAACTCGTCGGGGCGCTCATGGCCTCGCCCCAGCTGTGGGGCGGCATCCCGATCCTGAAAGGCATCGTCCACGCGCCGACGCTGCGCGCCGACGGCAGCGTGCTCGACCGGCCGGGCTACGACCCCCCGTCCGGCCTGTTCGCCGACTTCGACGGCGCGACCTTCCAGCCCGTGCCCGAGCGGCCGACGCCGGCCGAGGCGCTGGCGGCGCTGGCACGGCTGCGGCGGGTCTACAGCGGCTTTCCCTTCGCCACCCCGGCCGACGAGGCGGTGCTCCTGAGCGCCCTGCTCACGGCCCTCGTCCGCCCGGTCCTGCGCTCGGCGCCGCTCTTCGCCTTCGATGCCCCCAAGATGGCGAGCGGCAAGACCCTCTTGGCGACGACCGTCGGCTGCGTCGTGCTCGGCCGGGCGCCGGCGATGATGTCGCAGGCCGAGGACCCGGAAAGCGAGCGCAAGCGCGTCCTGAGCCTCCTCCTGGAGGGGACGCCGGTCGTCGTGATCGACAACGTCGAGCGCCCGCTGCAGTCCGACGCCCTGTGCTCGATCCTCACCGGCCAGGACCGCATCCTGGGTGCCAGCCGGATGGTGCGGGTGCCGACGGCGGCGACCTTCATGGCCACCGGCAACAACCTCGTCGTCGCCGGCGACCTCACCACCCGCGCCCTCGTCTGCCGCCTCGACCCCGGCTGCGAGCGGCCCGAGGAGCGGCGCTTTTCCGTCAACCTGTACGAGGCGGTGCCGCAGTGGCGGGGATGGATGGCGGCGGACGCGCTCATGATCGTCCGCGCCTACCTCGCCGCCGGCGCTCCCGACCTCGGCCTGCCGCCCTACGGCCGCTTCGAGGGGTGGTCGGCGCGGTGCCGCAGCCCGCTCGTCTGGCTCGGCATGGCCGATCCCTGCGTCACGCGGCGACGGCTGGAGGAGGCCGACCCGGTGCGGGACCAGCTGCGCACCGCCATGCGGGCGTGGCGCACGGTGCTCGGCATCGGCACGTGCATCACCGCGCGGGCGCTCGTCGAGCGCCTCGACAAGGACTACAACGACGCCGCCCTGTCCCTGCGCGACGTGCTGCTGGAGGTGGCGGGCGAGCAGGGCCGGATCGCCAACCGCAAGGCGGGGCGCTGGCTCGCCCGGCACGCCGGGCGCATCGAGGAGGGGACGCGCTTCGAGTCCGCCGGCACGGCGAGCGGCGGCGTCCAGCTCTGGCGCCTCGTCGAGGTCGGCTGAGGATGGGTTGGATGGGAACGATGGGTTCGTGTCTCCTTGAGATGAGGAAGGGTGCAAGGTTGTCCTTATAGGCTTACAAGCCTACAATGCGGGGGCCAAGCAACCCATCGTTCCCATCGAACCCATTCTGGAGGGTGCTACCGATGCCCGACCTCACCGAGCAGCAGCGCCGCTTCGTGCTGGCCTACGCCAGCGGCGAGGGCGCGATCGGCAACGCCGCCGAAGCCGCGCGCCGTGCGGGCTACAGCGAGAAGAGCGCCGCCGAGATCGGCCGCCAGCTGCTTGAGAAGCCGCACGTCAAGAAGGCGGTCGACGAGGCGTTCAAGCGCCAGATCGGCGGCGGCCTCGCCGCGCGGGCGGTGGGGGTGCTGGCGCGGATCCTCGACGACGAGGCGGCGCCTTTGAAGGTGCGCCTGGATGCGGCGAAGACGGTGCTCGACCGTGCGGGCCACGGGGCGAGGCCCGCCCTTGCCGACGCGCCCGAGGCCGACCCGCTCGACGGGCTCAGCGTGGCGGAGCTGCAGGCGATGCTGGACGGGCTGAAGCGGCGGCCGGCGGGGGTGCATTGAGGGGGCAGAGCGGGCGGAACCCGCCAATATCAAGCCGTGGGCGGGGCAGAGACGGCGAAATAGTCTTACTAGCGTTGAAGTTGTTCTGTACCGAGTATCCCTTGTCTCGGCCCAATCCCCTTGCGTCGCTCAACCCCACCTGCTGTACCAGTCTCCACGATTGCATCAGGGAAGCGGGATGACGCTGCCGACGCTGTTCGATCTCTGCGTTCCACGCGGCGACGTGCTCCAAGGCACTATCGCCGAGAGCGACTTCGCGGCCGATCTGGCGCGGGTGCTCAAGGGAGAGGCGCCTGAAACCTACGGCGATCCGGTCAGGTTCTTTGCCAACACCCATCCGACGCGGGGGCTGAGGGACCTGTTGCGAAACGTCTGCCTGCGGCTCTCGGGCCAAGGCGGGCAGGCGTCCTCGATCTTCCGGCTCGACACGAATTACGGCGGCGGCAAAACCCACAGCCTCATCGCCCTCGCGCACGCCGCCCAAGGGATGCGAGGGGTCGCCGACGTCGGGGAGTTCGTGGCCCCGGAGATCCTACCGCAGGATCCCGTGCGCGTCGCCGCCTTCGACGGCGAGAACGCCGACCCCGTCAACGGCCGGCCGCTGCCGAACGGGGCACGCGCCTACACGCCCTGGGGCGAGATCGCCTTCGCGCTCGCCGGCGGCGAGGGGTTCGAGGCGGTGCGACGGAGCGACGAGCGGCGGGTGGCGCCCGGCGCCGACACGATCGAGGACCTGTTCGGCGGCGGGCCGGCGCTCATCCTGATCGACGAACTCTCGATCTACCTGCGCAAGCTGCGCGGCGCCAACCGCGCCGAGGCCGGAGCGCAGCTGAACGCCTTCCTCTCCGGGCTCATGAAGGCGGTGGAGCGCTCGCCGCGGGCAGCCCTCGTGTTCACGCTTGCGGTCGGCCGGGACGACGGGCGCGCCACCGACGCCTACGGCGCCGAGAACGAAGAGATCGCCCGCGTCCTGGCCGAGGCGCAGAGCGTTTCGGCGCGCAAGGCGACGAACCTGAACCCGACCGAGGAGGACGAGACCGTCAAGGTGCTGCGCCGGCGCCTGTTCGGGTCGATCGCCGACGAAGGCGCGAAGGCGGTCATCGACGCCTACAAGGCGGTCTGGCAGCGGCACCGCGACGCCCTGCCGGCGGCCGACTGGGACGCCAGGGTCGAGGCGCTGAGGGAGGGCTACCCCCTCCACCCGGCCCTGATCGAGATGCTCAAGGAGAAGACGGCGACCTTGGAGACCTTCCAGCGGGTGCGGGGGATGCTGCGGCTCCTGGCCAGGACCGTCGCCGGGGTCTGGGCCGAAAAGCGGCACGACGCCCACGCCATCCACCCGCACCACGTCGACCTCGCGCGGGAGCCGATCCGCCAGGAGCTGATCACCCGGCTGGAGCAGGGACGGCTGGCGCCGGCGCTCAACGCCGACGTGGCGTCCGGCGGCGGGGGCGAGCCGGCCTTGGCGCAGCAGATCGACCGCGAGTGCTACGGCGGGATGCCGCCCTACGCGTCCTACGTCGCCCGGACGGTGTTCCTGCACACGCTGGCCGGGATCGACCAGATCCAGGGGCTCACGCCCGAGGAACTGCGCTACGCCGCGCTGGCGCCCGGCCTCGACGCGACGTTCCTCGACGACGCGCGGCGGCGGCTCGTCGAGGGGGCGGCGTTCCTCGACGACCGGGCGAAGGCGCCGCTGCGCTTTCTCCAGAACCCGAACCTCACCCAGCTCATCCGCCGCCAGGAGCGCAACGTCGATCCAGGCGAGGTGCGGGCGCAGCTCGACGACCGCGTCCGCGAGACCTTCAGGGGTTCGGTCCTGAACCCCGTGCCGTTCGCCAGCGGGCCGCACGACGTGCCGGACGACGACGGCGACGGCGACGGCAGGCCCTACCTCGCCGTCATGGGCTACGACGCGGCCGAGGTGGCGGCGGAGAACCCGATTGTGCCGGATCTCGTCGAGCGCATTTATCGCACGGCGGGCGGCGGGGGAGGCTTGCGCCAGAACCGCAACAACGTGGTCTTCGTCGTCGCGGACGCGGGGCGCAAGGAGGGGATGCGCCAAGCCGTGCTGCGGCGCCTCGCCCTCGACGACATGCGCCGGCCGGAGCGGCTCCAGGATTTGGCGGAGCACCAGCGGGACAAGGTGCGGGAGCTTTACCAGCGCTCGCAGCAGGAGGCGGCGCTGGCGATCCAGGGCGCCTACCGCCACGTGTTCTACCCCTCGCGGCAGCGGCTGGAGGGGGCGGCGGTCGATCTCGCGCACACGGCGGTCGAGCACACGGGCACGGCCGCCAACCCCGGCGACGGGCAGCGGCAGGTGGTGCGGGTGCTCCAGGACAACAACAAGCTGCGCCTGCCGGAGGACCAGCCCGACGCGCCGGCCTTCGTCCGCGACCGCACGCCGCTCCGCAAGGGGAGGATCACGACGGCGGAGCTTCGCGCCGAGTTCCGGCGCGACCCGAACCTGCCGATGCTGGTCGGCGACGACGTGTTCCGGCGCGGGGTCCAGCGCGGCGTCGAGCAGGGCGAGTACGTCTACCAGTCGGGCGCCCTCGTCTGGGCCAAGGGGGAGCCCTTCGCCAGGGTCGAGATCGACGGCGGCGCCTTCGTCCTCACCAGCGCCTACGCCCTGGAGCACGGCATCTGGCCCCCGCCGCCGGCGCCGCCCCCACCGCCGCCCTTGCCCCCGCCCCCGGGACCGGGCGGCAAGAAAGAAGGCGAAGGCGGCGGCGAACCCCCGGTCGTGGCGCCCCCGCCGCCGTCGGGCGAGATCACCGCCGAGGCGGTGCTGCGGGAGGCGCTGATCCGGATCTTCGAGACCGCGCGGGCGCGCAGGTTCACGAGCCTGAGCACGCTGCAAATCCGCCCGTTCGAGGCCGAGGACGGCTTCAAGCTCCTTGGCATCGTCGGCACGGTGGCGAAGGCGGAGCGCCGGGTGACGATCGAGGGAGAGTACGAGACGAAGGACGGCAGCCTGCTGGAAATGAGCTTCAAGGGCACGACGGGGGATGCCGGGCCGGTGAAGGACTTCCTCGTCGCCCAGATGCGCGCCGCCGCCGACAGGAACCTCGCCGTCACCTTCGACCTCGCCTTCGAGGAAGGTCTGCCGCTCGCGGGCGACGCCGCCGAGGCCTTCGCCGAGAAGCTGTGCCGCTTCGGGGCCGGGACCGCTTTCGTCGCGGCGTCGGCGAAAGGGGGGGCATGAGCAGGGGCCGGCAACTGTCGCTGATCGAGGCCGGGCCGCGCGGGGCGCCGGCCTACGAGCTGCGCGCCCGGCTGCACGGGGGGGACGACCTGGAGCTTCAGGTCTGGCAGGTGCCTTCCCCCGCCTCGCCGCACCTGAAGGCGCCGCTTCGGGTCGCGGGGCTGCGCGGGCGCAACCTCGCCCTCGTCGAACCCCGCGTCGCCCGGCTCCTCAAGGGCACGGGTGTGCGGCTTGGCGGGCTGCCGCTCGGCGACGAGCGCCGGTCCCCGCTCGACGAGGGGACGGCCCTCAACCTCGGCCTCCTGTTCCGCACGCTCGCCCCCATGCGCTCGCGCGACAAGATGCGCGCCTGCGCCGAGGGGGTCGTGGCGATGGCGCCCGAGGAGGCCGCCTACTGGCTCGGCATGGCGATGCACCGCAAGAACCCCCGGCGCGTCCTCGCGGCGCTGCGGCTGCTCGTGGTCGAGGCTTAGGCGGGGCTCCTCCGTCGGGCGTCCACGTCCGATCGTTCTAGCACGTCTGAGCTTATTTTCCTAGCACCGCGTTCCCCGACGCCCGGGTTCGTTTCGCCGTCCCTCGGGTTCGTTCGGGGCGGTTCCCAGGTCTGTTCCTATGCTCCTCGGGTTCGTTTCGGGCCGGCGCTTGGGTTTCCCGACGAGCCAAAGCCTTGTTTTCATTTGCATCCTTGGGTTCGTTTCGTCAACTCGCCGTTCATGCCCGCCCCGTTTCCGCTCGCGGGGCCGCGCGGGCGGCAAAGCCCCGTATCATAGCTTACCCGGCCCCGCCGCGTCTAGGGCGGCGGTCCGACACGGTTAACGCTTCGGCCACCGCATCGTGTGCGGGGCGGCACCGCCCTTCTCAATTGGGCCGCGCGTTCGGATAGGCAGAGGGTCCACCTCCCTATCGGGCTCGACTGACATGCGCCTGGACCTTGCCTGCCTGCCAACGCCGGCCGGAACGCCTGCGAAGCCCCCCTCGTTCGACCTGCCGCTCGGCCGCAACCCTTGGCGACCCGGTCGGGCCGACGCGGCGGCGCTGGCGGAGGCGCTGTGCGCGTCCGAGCTTCGATACCCCTTGGTCCTCGCCTGCGCGAGCCAGCCCACGGTCAGGCCGATCTTGTGCTGCCGCGATCTCGAGTTTCTCGCGCGGAAGTGGGGCGATCGGGTGCATGTCGCCTACCTGCATTTTCCCGTCCAGGAAGCGCTCAACGCATTGCTGCCGGCGGTGCTGAAACTGGCGCAGGGCGACGCGGTGCTGCGCGGGACGGATGCGAAGCATTTCGAGACCTATCGCGTTGTGCTCGGCGCTTCGAAGGCCGACGGCAAGTTCCTGCGGGAGCGGGCCATCGCCTTGGCCAGCAAGTCCACGGACGACGAGTTGAAGATTGAGCGGGTCAAAGCGGCGATCGAGAAATTCATTCACGGGTTGCGTCAGATGACCCCGGCCGAGGTGGCGGCGGTCTGGCTCGATTGGCAGCGCCGCGCGCGCACCGCCAACGACCCGCAGATGCGCATGGTGGCCGGCGAAACCTTGAAGGCGATCCTGCGGGAGGTCGCATGGCCCTCGACCGACGCGCCGATCAGGGGGGGCCCGTTCAGCTTCGAGGACTGGCTCGAACAGGGTCTGCTCTCGAACCTGGGCTATCGCGTCGGCCGCACGCGCGGCCTGCCGGCCGAGGAGCGGCACGAGATCCTGGACATCGTCTGCCGCGAGGCGTTGCCGCGCATCCTGCCCAAGGGGCATCTCGCCGAGTGGGGCGAGCCGGAGACCGTCCAGCGCATCCTCAAGACCGCCAACTGCCTCGCTGCCTTTTGCCGCAACGCCAAGCGGAGGGACGAGCGCAGCGGGCGCGACAGCAACGCCCAGGCGATCCGCGAGTGGGAGCACGACCTCGCTTGGCTGAAGGACCAGTGGGACCTGCCGCCCGGCGACGATTGGCCCGATCCCGACATCTAACGCCTTTGCACGCAGCGATTGACAACCCTCCGCCCGACCCGCCTCTATGGCGCGCATCCACGACCAGGGAGAGCACCTTATGACCCGGCGGTTGATCGAGGAGTGGCTGCCGATCGCGGCGCTCGGCCTGGAGAGCCTGCGCGAGCGCACGCCGATGACGCCGTTTCCGGCGCCCAACCGCCTCCACGTCTGGTGGGCGCGGCGGCCGCTCGTGGCGAGCCGGGCGGCGATCCTCGCCTCGCTCCTGCCCGCCGACGCCGACCGGGACCGCTTCCTGCACATGCTCGGCATCCACGGCGACCCGGTGGCGAGCCGCAAGCGCATCGACCTCGCGCGGCGCAAGGGCGAGCGGTTCGAGGGCGAAGCCTACACCTACAAGCGCGCCTTCACCTACCTGCCGAGCCGGGAAGAGCGCGACTGGTTCGCCCATGAGCGCGGGCGCCTGGGCATCGACGGCGCCGTCGTCCTCGATCCCACGGCGGGCGGGGGCAGCATCCCATTCGAGGCGGCGCGGCTCGGCTGCACGACCCACGCCAACGACCTGAACCCGGTCGCCGCCCTCGTCATGAAGGCGACGATCGAGTTCCCGCTCCAGTTCGGGCCGGAGGTGCTGGCCGAGTACGAGCGCGTCGCCGCCGCGTTCGTCGAGCGACGCGAGGAACGTCTGGCGCCCTATTTTCCCGTCGAGCCGAAGCCGGACGCGATCCCGACCAACTACCTCTGGGCGCGCACCGTCGCCTGCCCCTACTGCGACGGGCTCGTGCCGCTCTCGCCGAACTGGCGCCTCGCGCCGGACGGGACGGGGGTGCGGGTGGTGCCGGAGACGGCGGGCGGGCCGGGGAGCGGGGGGCGGGTCTGCGGCTTCGAGATCGTGGCGAGGGCGAAGGACCAGTCCGAGGGGACGGTGACGAAGGGCGACGCCGTCTGCCCCTTCCCCGACTGCGGCCGGACGATCGACGGCGACGCGATTAAGGCGCAGGCGCGGGCGGGCGGCATGGGCGAGCAGCTCTTCGCCGTGGTCTACAAGGAGCGGGTGCGGGTCCAGGGCAGGACCGGGCGCGGGCGCGACAAGTGGGTGCGCGGCTATAGGGCACCGCGTCCCGAGGACGACGTGTCGGAGCGGGTGGCGGCGGCGCTGGCGGAGAAGCTGCCGGCGTGGGAGGCGTTGGGGTTCGTACCGACAGAGGATATAGACGAGCTTTCGAATTACGATCGCGGCCACCGTATGTATGGAATGGCAAAATGGACGGACATGTTCTCTTCCCGTCAGCTTCTTGGGCATGGCATAGCAACCGAAACATTCAATGAATTGATGTTGGAGCAATCTAAAAGCGAGCATGAAGAGGCGATACGGGCGGCTTGGTCTTACATGAGTTTCAGCTTGGATAAATTAAGAGATTACAATTCTCGGATGACGCGCTGGCATGTCAACCGCGAGGTCGTCGTCAATACATTCGATAGCCACAATTTCGCTCACAAGTGGTCTTTCGTGGAAATGGCGCCGCTCATCGTCGGGCTTGGATTTGACTGGGCAATCGAGCAGACGGCGAAGTGCATCGGCGAACTGATCACGCTGACCCGTGGCGCCTCCAACGGCAAGCAGGGCAGTTTGCTCGGACACAACAGCTTTCAATCCTCGCCCGTCGCCGTCACCTGCGGCTCGGCCGACCAGATGGAGCACTTGAGCGACGGGGCGGTCGACCTCGTCGTCGTCGACCCGCCCTACTACGACAACGTGATGTACGCCGAACTGTCGGACTTCTTCTACGTCTGGCTGAAGCGCACGGCGGGGCACGTGGAGCCGGGGCTGTTCACCCGGGCGCTCACCGACAAGGAGCGCGAGGCGGTCGCCAACCCGGCGAAGTTCAAGGGGACGAAGGGGGCGAAGGACCTCGCCTACAGGGACTACCGCGAGCGGATGGCGGCGGTCTTCGCCGAGTGCCGGCGCGTCCTGAAGGCGGACGGGGTGATGACGCTCATGTTCACCCACAAGGCGACGGGGGCCTGGGACGCGCTGACCAAGGGGCTGATCGAGGCGGGGTTCGTCGTCACGGCGTCGTGGCCGGTCAACACCGAGGCCGAGGGCAGCCTGCACATCAAGGACAAGTCGGCGGCGAACTCGACGGTGTTCCTCGTCTGCCGCCCGCGCGGGGCGCCGGCGGAGGGCGCGGAGGCGGTCTACTGGGAGGACCTGGAGCCGGAGGTCCGGGGCGCGGTGCGCGGGCGGATCGAGGCGTTCCAGGCGGCCGGGATCAAGGGGGTCGACCTCTACCTCTCCGCCTTCGGCCCGGCCCTGGAGGAATTCTCGAAGCACTGGCCCGTCAGGCGCGGCAGGCCGCGCCCGGAGCCGGAGAAGCGCCGCCGCAGGCAGATGGAGTTGATTGAGGAGGCGTTCGACGCCTACGCCGCGACCCCGGAGGACGCGCTCGAAGTGGCGCGGCGCGAGGTGAAGAACTGGCGCCTCGCGCAACTCACGAAGCGGGTGGCCAACGCCGACCTCGACGGGCCCACGGCGTGGTTCGTCCTCGCCTGGGACGCCTTCGACGCGGCGCAGTTCCCCTACGACGAGGCGCTGCGCCTCGCCCGCGCCTGCGGCGTCGACCTCGACGCGGAGGTGGTCGGGCGGCTGTGCGAGAAGAAGCAGAGCAACCTCGTGATGTGGGACAGCGCGACCCGCGCGGCCAAGGGCGCGCTCGGCCCCGCCGACGGGTCGCGGGGCATGATCGACGCGGTCCACCACGCGGCGAACCGCGCCCGCGCGACGGCGTTGGGGGCGGCGCGCGACCTCCTGGACGACGCGGGCGTCACGGGCGAACCGAAGTTCCTGGCAGCATTGGAGGCCGTCCTCGAAGTCCTGCCGCCGTCCCGCGCCTACACGGGTGCCGAGCCCCCCGACAGCGCGAGGGCGGCGGCGTCCGACTTCGAGGCGCTGGAGAACCTGCGCCGCCTCGCGTTCTCCGACGCGATCGACGCGCCGGAGCAGCTCGCGTTCTGGCGGGACGAGGCGGCGTGAGCCTCCTTCCCGACCGCGACTGGCAAGCGAAGTACACGCCCGAGGACGGCGATCTCGTGCGGGGCTTCTACGTGCCGCTCCTGGAGCGGGCGGTGCGCTACGACCGGACGACCGGCTACTTCACCGCGAGCGCGCTCGCCGCCGCCGCGCGCGGGGTCGCGGGGCTGGTCAAGAACGGCGGGCGGATGCGCCTCGTCGTCGGCTGCACGCTGGACGCCGCCGAGGTGGCGGCGATCGAGCGCGGCCTTTCCTTACGCGACGCCGTGGCGGGGCGCCTGACGCGCTCGCCCCTGGAGGCCGAGGCGGCCGGGATGGACGCCGCGCTCGAACTGCTCGCCTGGATGGTGGCCGACGGACACCTCGACGTGAAGGTGGCGATCCCCTGCGGCGAGGACCGCCGCCCCGTCGCCGGCACGGCGATCTTCCACGAGAAGTCGGGCATCGTCGAGGACGGGAAGGGCAACCGGCTCGCCTTCAGCGGCGGGATCAACGAGAGCCTCCAGGGCTGGACCGGCAACTGGGACAGCTTCCACGTCTTCAAGGGCTGGGACGGCGGCGCCGCGCACGTCGCGGCCGAGGAGGCGAGCTTCGGCGCCCTGTGGGCCGACCGGATGCGCCGTGCCCTGGTCCTCGACGTGCCCGCCGCCGTGCGCGACGAACTCTTAAGGCACCTGCCGCCGGACGACCGCCGGCCCCGCCTCCTGCGGGACTTCCCCGAGGGCGAGGCGCCGCCGCTCAAGGAAGCGGCCGAGGCGCCGGGGCCGTTCGCGCCCGAGGCGCCGCCGATCGACCCGAGGCGGCTCGTCTGGGGCTACATCGCCGCCGCCCCGACCCTGCCCGAGGGCGGCGAGCGGGTCGGCGAGGCGACGGGGGCGGTGACGCCCTGGCCGCACCAGCGGCGTGCCTTCGAGCGCATGTACCGGAACTGGCCGCCGAAGCTGCTCATCGCCGACGAAGTGGGGCTCGGCAAGACGATCCAGGCGGGGCTGCTGCTCCGTCAGGCGTGGCTGGCGGGCAGGGCGAAGCGCGTCCTGATCCTGGCGCCGAAGGCGGTGCTCCACCAGTGGCAGTTGGAGCTGCGCGAGAAGTTCAACCTGAACTGGCCGGTCTACGACGGCCGGAAGCTGTCCCGCTACCCGTCGCCCGGCCTGTTCGGGGACCACGAGCGGGCGGTGGCGAACGACGCTTGGCACGAGGAACCATTCGTCATCGCCTCCAGCCACCTGATGCGAAGGCGGGATCGGGCGCGGGAACTCCTGGAGCGGGCGGAACCCTGGGACCTCGTGGTGCTCGACGAGGCGCACCACGCAAGGCGGCGCGGCGGCGGGCTGAACCCGAACGAGCGCCGCCCGAACCGCCTCCTGGAGGCGATGCAGCGCCTGAAGGCGCGCACAGGAGGGCTCGTCCTCCTCACGGCGACGCCGATGCAGGTGCATCCGGTCGAGGTCTGGGACCTGCTCTCCCTCCTCGGCCTGCCCGACGCCTGGAGCGAGGCCGCGTTCCTCGACTTCTTCGCCAGCGCCGCCGAACCGTCGCCCGGCCACGACGCCTTCGCCCGCATGGCGGGACTGTTCCGGGCGATCGAGGGCGCTTACGGCCCGGTGGCGGAGGAAGAGGTGCAGCGCCTCGTCGACGGCCGCCGGCTGAAGGCGAAGCGGGTGCTGACGGCACTCCGTGACCCCGCCCGGACGCCGGGGCAGCAGCTGGGCGCCGACGAGCGGCGGGCCGCCGTCCGCCTGATGCTTGGCAATACGCCGGTCCGCCGCCTCGTCTCGCGCCACACCCGCGACCTGCTGCGCCGCTACCACAAGGCGGGAAGGCTCGGCGTGCGGGTCGCCGACCGTGACGTGGAGGACAGCTTCATCCCGTTGAGCCCGGAGGAAAGCGCCGTCTACGCGGCGGTCGAGGGCTATATTTCGAGCACCTACAACCGTGCCGGGGCCGAGGAGCGGAGCGCGGTCGGCTTCGTCATGACGGTCTACAGAAAGCGCCTCGCCAGCAGCTTCGCCGCGCTCGCGCAGACGCTCCGCAACCGTGCCGAGGCGGTGCGCCGGCGCCGCCCGGACCTCCTCGCCGTCGCCGAGGACGACGCGCCCGACGACGACGGGGCCGGCGACGAGCCGCTCGACGCCGAGGACGCGGCGGCAAGGGAACGCGACGCGCTGGCGCACGAGGAACTGGGGGACATCGACGGGCTGCTCGAACGGCTGAAGCGCCTGCCGACCGACACGAAGGCGAAGCGCCTCCTCGACCTCCTGGAGGAGCTTGAGGCGGACGGCTACCGGCAGTGCATCGTCTTCACCCAGTTCACCGACACGCTCGACTTCCTGCGCCGCCTCTTGGGCGAGCGTTACGGCGGGGAGGTGATCTGCTTTTCGGGCCGGGGCGGCGAGCGGGAGGACCGGGACGGGGCCTGGAGGGCGGTATCGCGCGAGGAGACCAAGGCGCGCTTCCGCGACGGCCGCGCCCGGATCATGCTCTGCACCGACGCCGCCGCCGAGGGGCTGAACTTCCAGTTCTGCGGCGCCCTCGTCAACTACGACCTGCCCTGGAACCCGATGCGCGTCGAGCAGCGCATCGGCCGCATCGACCGCCTGGGCCAGAGCTTCGAGCGCGTCCGCATCGTCAACCTGCACTACGCGGACACGGTGGAGGCCGACGTCTACAAGGCCCTTCGGGCGCGGATCGGCCTGTTCGAGCGCTTCGTCGGCCGATTGCAGCCGATCCTCTCGAAGCTGCCGGCGGCGATCGGCGCCGCCGTGCTCGCCGAGGGGAACAAGGAGGGCCGGCGCGCCGCCCTTATCGGCGAGCTGGAGCAGGACGCGGCCGAGGCCGAGGCGGACGGCTTCGACCTCGACCTGATGGTCGAGCAGGACCTGGAAGAGGGCGCCCTGGAGGAGCCGGCCTACGGCCTTGCCGACCTCGAAGCCGTGCTCAGGCGCCCGGACCTGCTGCCGCCGGGCGCGGAGGCGGGCTATAGCGGCGGGTCCGCGCACGCGCTCTTGATGCCGGGCTTCCCGCATAAGGTGCGGGTGACGACCGATCCCGCCTTCTTCGACGCGCACCCGGACAGCTGCGAACTGTGGTCGCCCGGGGCGCCGGTGTTCCCCGAGGGCGCCGAACCGAGTGGCGACACGCTCACCAAGGAAGCCTTTCAAAGCCGCCTCGGGCTTGGTGGCCGCTAGGGTTGCCGACGACCCTCGCCCCCGGCCCTGCATCCCTCCAGGACGACGACCCTGGGCGAGGCGCCCGCGACGACCCCGTCGAGACAGTCCGCCCACGCCTGCAGGGCGGCGCGCTTCTCGCCCGCGTAGGTGGCGCGGTTGTAGACCCCCGCCACGCCCACCTTATTGTGCCCGCCGACGTGGTTGACGACCGCCTCGACGACGTGCGGCTGCACGCCCATCTCCGCCATGCCGGTGACGACGGTGCGCCGCAGGTCGTGCAGCGTCCAGCCCGTGAAGCCCACCTTGGCGTCGAGGCGCCGCTTGGACTGGCTCCAGCCGGAGAACGGCCCGCCGCCCCGCCCGAAGACGAGGTCGCGGCCCTCCGGGCGGGGCAGGCTCTCCAGGAGGGCCTGCGCCTGGAGGCTCAGCGGCACCTCGTGGGCGCGTCCGTTCTTGGTCCGGGCGGCGGGGAGCGTCCAGACCCCGCGCTCCAAGTCGACCTCGCCCCAGCGCATCGCCGCCACCTCCTCGCGGCGCTGGCCGGCGAGGAGAAGGAGGCGGACGATGGCGGCGTGGTCGCCCGGCCCCGCCGTCGCGTCCCAGAGGGCCTTCATCTCCTCGGGGCGCAGCGTCCGCTCGCGGCTGGCCTCGGCGTTCTTGCGGGTGCCGACGACGGGGTTCTGGTCCGCCATCCCCTGCTGGATCGCCCAGGCGTAGAGGGCCGAGAGGGCGGAACGCGCCCGGTTCGCCGCCACCGCGCCGCTCGCGTCCCGAAGCTCCAGGAGCCGGGCCGCCACCTCCCTGCGGCCGACGCGCGCGAAGGGCAGGCGGTGCAGCGGCGCCCAGTGTTTCTCCAGGTAGCGCCGCGTCTCGACCTGCGTCCTGGCCTTCTGCCCGGCGATGCCGTGGCGGGCGTAGAGTTCGACCACGTCGCCGAGCGTGCGCTCCTTCGGCGCGCTGGCGACGGCGCGGCGCGCCTCGATCTCGACGCGCGTGTCCTGCCCCAGCTTCGTCCTGGCGAGGATCCGGGCGGCCTCCTCCCGCGCCTTCGCCGGCGGCAGCGCCGACGCCTTGCCGAGCGACACGTTGCGCTGGCGCGTGCCGATCCGGTAGCGGACGACCCACGAGCGGGCGCCGGAGGAGAGGACGCGCAGCCCGAACCCCGGCAGGTCGTCGTCCCAGTGGACGACGTCGAAGCGCCCCCCGTCGGGTCCGGGAAGCGCCGCGACGCTGCGCCGGTCGAGCTTGGCCATGGACGTTCTTCCTCCTGGACCGCCGCGCCTGCCCGCCGGGTTTGGGAGCACATTGGGAGCAGGCTGGGAGCGGTCGCCTGATGGTGGGTGGGGTTCCTTGATCCACCTTACAGGAAGTACCGTAAGCTTTCCAACATATTAACAAATCACATGGAGCGCCTTGAGGTACGCTGGTGAGCGATAGCCGCAGCCTACGGATCAGAAGGTTGGAGGTTCGAGTCCTTCCGGGCGCGCCAATTAAATCAATGAGTTAGCTGGCGCTTGCGGTGGTCCTTTATATCTCTAGCTACCACCCTAGATACCCATCCGAGTGATCTTTGTTGCTTAAGGACAAGGTTGACCCGTGTGAATGCCGGGTAGACGTTTAGATGCACGAGCACCATCCTTCATGTGGTGAGGGTAGATCCCCGCGGATGCGGGGGAGCCAGCGCCTGACGCATCGCCTGAACATAGACGGCGGGTCGATCCCCGCGTGTGCAGGGGAGCCGGAAGAGGCGGAGCGGGAGATTGAATTGAGGGGGGGTCGATCCCCGCGTGTGCAGGGGAGCCACGCCCTTTACATGCACCCGGAGCACTACGCCCTTATGTAGCAGACGCACCAAACGCCACGGTAGAGCCGTGAGCGGGGGCATTTCGCCTGTACGGACCCGAGCGGGGCGGGTGTGGGTGTACGCTGCCGCGCTCTTTCTGGTCATGGCCACGTCAGTCAATGCGGGCCGGCTTCCGCCATTCCCGCAAGATCAATTCATTGAGCGGGATGTCTCCTGCGGATGGTCCAATACGGGCATTAGAGGCTCCATGTACGAGCCTCACGATTTCATAAATAAATCCGGTTTGATGGTTGCCGTTGAAGACCGAATCATAGCTGACACAGACTATAAGATAAGGCTTGATCCAATCAACAATATCATGT
>JAGRGG010000137.1 GCA_020445645.1 Geminicoccaceae bacterium
TCGGCTTGCCGGTCGTCGGGGCTAGGCCGGCTTTTTTTTACGTCGAGCAGGCTCTGCCGACCCACGTCGATCTCGAACTCGAACGAGGGCTTCTGGGTGGTGGGCGCGGTCGAGCCGAGTTCGTTGATGATGATGTCGACCTGCCGCGCGTCGTCCGGCAGGCCGCCGATGAAGACGAGGGTGCCCTCCAGCGCCTGCCCCGGCGGCACGGCGAGGTCCTTGTTGTCGGCCGGCGCCGCGAGCGGGTACTGGTCGTCCTCGCTGTCGGCCTTCATGAAGGTGCGGCCCTGGGTGTCGTTGAGCTTGACCTCGTCGGTGCCGCCGTTCTGGATGAGCAGGTCGACCTCGGTGTGGTCGGGGAACAGGGTCAGGCGCTCGATCCTGACCACCGTGCCGTTCGGGTTGACGACCTGCCTGCCCGCCTCGACGACCCGCCCCGCCGCCGTCTGCCCGCCCGCGCCCTGCGACGGCTGCGCCCACGCCGCCTGCCCGTACGGCCCCGCCAGGATCAGGCCGACCGCGAACGTCCGCCACCAGGATGTCATGTGCCTTCCTTCTCTCCCGCCGATGGGGGTCCACATTGCCCCGTTTTCTTGCGGGGTGCCAAGCGGGAAACGGCCGCCCGGCGCGAAGCGTTGACCTCACTACGCCGGCAGGATCGCCACCCCCGACGGGCCGAGGCGGGTTTCGCCGAGAAGGGGCTTTTGGGGAAGCCCGAGGGCGGCGAGGTCGACCGCGGCGTCGCCGTAGTTGAAGGCGAAGAGGCGATCGCCCGATTGCCGCAGGCGCAGGCCGTCGGGGAGGGCGATGGTGCGAAGGCCGCAGGCCCGGGCGGCGTCGGCGACCAGACGGTCGAGGAGGGCGTCGTCGGGCCAGTCGGCGAGGTAGCTTCGGCGGCCTTGCGCGACGAGCGCCGGCAGGCCGTCGTCGGTGCGAAGGGCGGCTTCGGCCAAGCGGCCAAGCTCGACGAACTCGCGCCAGAGGCAAAAGGCGCCTTCGCCGCCGGCGAGCGGGACCGGGTCGTCGGGGCGCAGGCTCACGACGCGGGCCACCTTGAGGTCGAGGAGGGCCTTTGGGAGGTCCGGCGGCAAGGCGGAGGGGATGGCGAAGCTGGCGGTCTTGGAGCCGGAACGGGGGCGGATCAGCAGAAGACGGCGCCCCAGCCAGTCGCGGAAGGCGTGCAGGAAGGCTTGGGAATACGAGAGCGCCTTGTCGTGGCAGGCGTACTCGTTGTTGGTCTGCCACGCGACGACGGCCGGGTGCCGCCCGAAGCGCCGGGCCAGCGCCTCGACGATCCGGGCGCACGCGGCCCGGTAGCCCTCGTGCGCGAAGTCGTAGTGCCGCCGGGAGCCGAAGCCGCGCGTCCGCCCGTCGCGGCCGACGGGGAGCATGTCGGGCATCGCGTCGACGAGCCACTTCGGCGGGGTCGCCGTCGGGGTGCCCAGCACGACCTTGAGCCCGGCGGCGTGCAGGGTGTCGATCGCCCGCGCCAGCCACTCGAAGCGGTAGTCGCCCCGGCCCGGCTCCAGCCGGCTCCAGGCGAACTCGCCGATGCGGACGAAGGCGATGCCGGCCGCCTTCATCCGCCGCGCGTCCTCGGCCCAGCCTTCCTCCGGCCAGTGCTCCGGGTAGTAGCAGACGCCGAGGGCACGCTTCGTCATGCGGTGCCGTACACGCGGTCGTATTCCTCGACCGCCGCCCGCGCCCGGGCACCCACTTCCGCCGCCGTCAGCGAGGGCGTGAACAGGCTGGAGCCGAGGCCGAAGACGCGGATGTCCTTTTGGGCGTAGGCTTCGAAGTCGCGCTCCGACACGCCGCCGACGGCGCCGACCGTGGCATCTCCCGGCAGCACGGCACGGATCGCGGCGATGCCGCCGGCCCCGAGCACGCTCGCCGGGAAGAACTTCAGCCCCGACGCCCCGGCGGCGAGCGCCGCGATGGCCTCGGTGGGGGTGAAGACGCCGGGCAGCGTCACCATGCGGCGCCTTGCGGCTTCCTCGATGACGGCGGCGTCGACGTTGGGGCTGACGACGAGGCGTCCGCCGATGTCATGGAGCCTCGCCACGTCGGCCGCCGTCAGGACCGTGCCGGCGCCGACGAGGCAGCGGGGGGGCGCCATGGCCACGGCGGTCCCGATCGAGCGGAAGGGATCGGGGGAGTTGAGCGGGATCTCGATCGCCTCGAAGCCGGCCTCGATCAGGGCGCCGACGACGCCCTCGGCGTCGTCCGGCCGCAGCCCGCGCAATATGGCGATCAGGCCGCGCTTCAGCTCGGGGAAGGGGGGGCGGGCGGTCACGGTGCCGGATCCTCCGGTTCGAGGGGCCAGAAACGGCGGGCGGCGGCGAACAGCCCCCGCCGCGCCGCGTCGTCGGCGTCGAGGGTTTCGGCCTCGACGCCGCAGGCGGCGAGCGCGCCCTCGTAGAGGGCCTTGAGCCGGCCGGACGCGATCAGGGTCGCGGCGGAGGGTTGCCCGCAGAGCGACGAGGCACCCGCGAGTTCGGCACCGATCAGGGTGCCGGAGAGGCGGGATGCGGCGTCGGCGGGGTCGTGCAGGCCGAGCAGCCCGCCGGCGCGGACGGCGAACAGCGCGGCCGTCAGGCCCTCCGGCGCCGCGCGGGAGGATCGCGCCGCGTCCCGGAACGCGGGCGCTTCGGGGTCGGCGTCGGGTGCGGCGCCGAGGCTGTGGGCGAGGACCGAGTGGCGGGCGAGGACCGCGAACAGTTCGCCGGTCATGAAGGTGGCGAACGCGGCGACGGCGCCATTTTCGATTCGGACCCACTTGGAATGGGTGCCGGGCAGGCAGGCGAGGCGGGCGCCGGTCGATCCCCCGAACGCCCCCAGAAGCTGGGTCTCCTCGCCGCGCATCACGTCGGGACGGGCCGGGTCGCGCTGGGCGATGCCGGGCAGGATGCGCACGTCGCGGGTTCCGTCCCGCACCCGGATCGCGCCCGCCGGTACGTCGCCCAGGCGGGCGGGGGCGTCGAGGTAGGGGGCCTCCCGCCAGCCCTGCTTCGACCCTGCCATGCCGCAGACGACGACGGGAAGGCCCGCGGGTGCCTTGAGGCCCGCGAGGCGGCTTTCCAGGACGGCGGCGAAGCCCCGCTCCCGCGCCGTCGTCATGCCCTCGTCGCCGCGTCGCTCGGCAAGCACGGCGCCGCCCCGGTCGAGGAGCCAGAGGCGGAAGCTCGTCGTGCCCCAGTCGACGGCGGCGCAGTAGGGATGGTCGCCGGTCATGGGGCCTGCCCCTCGACGAGCCACATCGCGTCGGGGAAGGCGAAGGGGAGGACGATGCCGGCGGTCATGAGGGCTTGGCCGGAGAAGGCGAGGCCGCCCGGTTCGAGGAGGGGGCTGGGAAAGTGCCGCGTCGCCCTCGGCGACACCTCGTCCGCGTTCAGGAGCCGCAGGCGGTAACGGGCGTCGGGCTCAAGCCCGGCAAGGCGGAGCGGCGGCACGGTCTCGTTCAAGGGCGAGGCCGTCGTCGCAGCGAAGGCGAGGAAGCGGGCGCCGTCTTGAGAGACGAAGACCGTTGCCGCGCAGTCGGGGTGGGTGGCGAGGCGGTGCTGGGTTCCTGCGTGCATCCAGGCGCGGTGCTCCTTGTAGAATGTCGTGTAGCGGGCGAGCATCGTCCCTTCTTCCTCGGTCAGTTCGCGAATGTCCATCTCGAACCCCATGTGGCCGGTCACGGCGACGGCGGCGCGGAAGGCCATCGGCAGGACCCGGCCCGAGGTGTGGCTGCGGCGGGGGCCGACGTGGCTGCCGACGATCCCGGGCGGCAGGAACTGCGAGGCGGTGCGCTGCATCCGCCAGCGCTCGTGCGCGTCGTCGGAGTCGGACAGCCAGACCCGGTGGGTCCGGCGGAGGATGCCGGCGTCGATCCGGGGCCCCCCGGACGCGCAGGATGCGATCTCGACCGAAGGGTGCGCCCCGCGCAGGCGGTCGAGGAGAGCGCAGAGGGCCAGCGTCCGGGCCGTCGGCCGGGCGTCGTGGACCACGTCGCGGTTCATGTCCCACTTGAGGTAATCGATGCGGTATTCGGCGAGAAGCGCGTCGAGCCGGTCGAAGATCGCATCCCCGACTTCGGGCTTGGCGAGGTCGAGCACGTGCTGGCCGCGCCCGGTGACGGGCACCAACCCGTCCGGCATGATGATCCAGTCCGGATGGCTGCGGGCGAGGTCGGAGTCGCGGCTGACCATCTCGGGCTCGACCCAGAGGCCGAAGGTCATGCCGCAGGCTTCGACGTGGTCGATGAGGGGGCTCAAGCCCTCCGGGTACTTGCGGCGGTCGACGCCCCAGTCGCCGAGGCCCGACGTGTCGTCGTCGCGCCGCCCGAACCAGCCGTCGTCGAGGACGAAGCGCTCGGCGCCCATGCGGGCGGCGCGGTCGGCCAAGTCCTTCAGGACGTCGAGCCGGTGGTCGAAGCAGACGGCTTCCCAGACGTTGTCGTGGACCGGGCGGGGGCGCCCCGGCGCCGGGAAGCGCACGCGGCGGCGGAACGCGGCCTGGAAGGCGTTCGCCAAGCCGTTCCGGCCCCGGTCGCCGAAGGCGGCGATGAGGTCGCCCGGCGCCGCCGTCGCCCCGCCGGGGTCCAGGACCACCTCGCCCGCCGCCAGCACTGCGCCGAACTGGACCTGACGGCGGCCGTTGGGCAGTTCCTCGACGAGCATCCGGTGGCCGCCCGACCAGCCGAAGTGCAGCCCTACGCCTCGCCCCCGGTCTCGGTGGCGCCGGGGGCAAGCCTTCGTGGCGCCCAGCGTGAGGCCGGCGATGAAATGCCTTTGCATGAGGAAGAACATGGCGACCGGCGGCAAGGCGGCGACGATCGAGCCCGCCGAGACCAGCTGCCACGCGGCGACCCACTGGCCGTTGAGCGCGTAGAGCCCGGCCGTCACGGGCAGCGCGTGCCTGCCCTGCGCCAGCACGGTCGCCCAGAAGTAGTCGTTCCAGACGAAGGTGAAGATGAGGACCAAGAGGGCGGCGATGGCGGGGCGCATGAGGGGGAGGACGATGAACCGGAAGATCCGGGACTCGGAGACCCCCTCGACGCGGGCGGATTCGATCAGCTCGAACGGCAGGGCCTTGATGAAGTTGCGCATGAAGAGCGTGCAGAAGCCGGTCTGGAAGGCGACGTGGAACAGGACGAGCCCGGTCGCGGTGTCGTAGAGGCCCATGTTGAGCGTGAGGTTGCGCACCGGCACCATGAGGATCTGGAACGGCACGAAGTTGCCGACGACGAACAGGAAGAAGACGGGGAGGTTGAGCCGGAAGCCGTAGACCGCGGGGGCGAAGCCGGTGAGGCAGGAGAGCGCCACGGCGCCGATCACGGTCGGGATCGTCACCTTGAACGAGTTCAGGAAGTACTGCCCGATCGGCGAGTCGTGGAACACGGCGGCGTAGTTCTCGAAGGCGAGGTGGCTCGGCACGCCGAAGTGGTTGCCGGCGGCGAGGTCGCCGGCCGGGCGCGCCGAGGTGACGGCGACACCGAGCAGCGGGAGCAGCCACAGGATGAGCGCCAGCGGCAGCGCCACCCGATAGGCGAGGCGCGCGCGGGGGCCCGTGACGGGGGTGGGGAACATCAGCCCGCCCCCCGCTCGTCGCGCAGCATCCGCCAGACAAAGCCGGTGATGAACAGCATCATGATGAGGAAGAGCACGGCGGCGATCGCGGCGCCGTAGCCCATGCGGAAACCGTACTCGGAGAGCGCCTGCTCGTACATGTAGTAGGAGAGCACGCGGCTCGACCCGTGGGGGCCGCCGTCGGTCATGATCGACACCAAGTCGAACGAGCCAAGGGCGCCGATCACCGTGACGACGACGGCGATGAAGGTCGCCGGGCGAAGCTGCGGCAGGACGACGTGCCAGAGCATCCGCCAGCCCCTGGCGCCGTCCAGGCGCCCGGCCTCGATCTGGTCCGGCGAGACGTTGTTGAGGCCGGTGAGGTAGAGGATCATGCAGTAGGCGACCTGCGGCCAGAGCCCGGCCGCGATGATGCCGTAGGTGACGAAGCGCTCGTCGGCGAGCACCGCGACGCCGCCCCCGGTCAGCCACCCGGTCAGCTTGTAGAAGGGGCCGAAGCCCGGCGCGTAGAACCAGGAGAAGATGAGGCCGACGACGAAGGGAAAGAAGAACAAGGCCTTGTAGAGGCGGATCCCGGCGACGGTCTGGTTGAGGAACAGCGCCATGAACAGCCCGGCCGGCACCGCCAGCATGTAGAGGACGAGCCAGAGCACGTTGTTGTAGAGGGAGGTGTAGAAGGCGTCGTCGCCCGTCAGTTCGACGTAGTTGCCGATCCCGATCCAGGTGGCGGTGCCGATCCCGTCCCAGTCGTGGAAGCCGATCCGGATCGACTGGAAGATCGGCAGGATCACGTAGACGGCGAACATGAACAGGCCGGGGGCGAGGAAGAGCCAGGGCGCCAACGTCCGCTGGTGGCGCCGCCACAGCCCCGGCCGCGCCCCGCCCCGCGCCGTCGGCAGCGACACCGTCGCCGATCCGGTCATCGCCGGTCATCGCAAGCCTCCCTTCAAGGGCGCCCCCGTCCGAGGACGGGGGCGGGACCGCTACTCGCAGGTGCGCTGGCGCACCTTCTCCAGGCGGTCCAGGATCCGCTCCAGATGGTCGGGCTTGACCATGAATCCCTGGAAGCCGCCCATCCCGGCCTTGGCCATCTCGGCCCTGGCGTCGCGGTCGTAGAACTGGGCGAGCCCGGCCGCGTTCTGGAGCATCTCGAAGCCCTGCTTCAGGAACTTGTCGTCTGGGACCTGGGACCGGTTGTTGACCGGCAACTGACCCAGCGTCGCGTTGATCTTCGTCTGCGTCTCGGGCTTGGCGAGGAAGAGCTTCGCGTCCGCCTTGTTCCTGGCGCCGGACGGGATGTGGAGGGTGTCGGTCGGCGCGTCCTCGGCCATCGGCACGCCCTCGACGATCTCGGGGAACTGGACGAAGTCGATCTGGTCGTCGGTGAGGCCGCCCTCCTTCATCGGCGCCACGGCGAAGTTGCCCATCAGGTAGATCGCGGCCTTGCCCTGGACGAAGGTCGGGATCGCGTCCTGCCAGTCGAGGGCGGGGTGGTTCTCGAGGAAGCCGTCGGCGTCGAGGAGGCGCTTCCAGTTGGCGAACACCGCCTTCACCCGGTCGTCGGTGAGGGGACCTCGCCGTTCGTGAGCTTCATGTGGAAGTCGTAGCCGTTGGTGCGCAGGTCGAGGTAGTCGAACCAGCCGCCGGTCGGCCAGAGGGGCTTCGTGCCGACGGCGATCGGGGTGATGTCGGCCGCGCGCAGCGTCTTGCAGGCCTCGACCAGATCGTCGAACGTCCCGATCTCGCCGACGCCCGCCCCCTTCAGCACGTCCGGCCGCGTGTAGAGGCCCCACTGGTAGAAGGTGTAGGGGCGCCCCACTTCCTGCCGTCCAGCGTCATCGCCGACGCGGCCGAGGCCATCTGCTCGTCGAGGCCGTTTTCCTGCCAGACGTCGTCGACCGGCTCGAACAGCCCGGCCTCGACGTAGGGCGCCATCCGGTTGCCGGCGTACCACGCGGCGACGTCGGGCGGGTCGGCGGTGAGGAAGTTGCGGATCGAGGTCTTGTAGCCCTCGTGGTCGAAGACGTTCCAGGTCACGTCGATGTCGGGGTGCAGGGCCTTGAAGCCGTCGATCGGCTCCTGGATCGCCTGCTTCGGCGCCGGGTCCGAGGTGTCGGTGTTGACGACGAGGGTGCGCTGCTGCGCCAGCGTGGCGGTGCCCCACGACAGGGCCGCCGTGGCGGCGACCGCCAGGAAGGGCTTCGACGTCATCTGCGGCCTTGTCCTTTCCCTGATCCGGGCGAGGGTCCGCCGCACCTCGTCGAGGAGGAGCTGCTCGCCGTCGGCGGCGACGGGCTCTACGAACTCGGTCCCCGCCTCTTGAAGCTCGCGTCGCGCGCCTGGACCGGCAACCGCTTTTGCGCCGTCGCCGAGCCGCATCTGGTGGCCTTGCAGCGGCGGACGGGCGAGACGGTGCACCTGGGGATCCTGAGCGGCGCCGAGGTGGTCTACCTCGACAAGATCGAGGCCCAAGGGGCGATACGGATGCACTCGCAGATCGGCAACGCGTCCCCCGTCTACTGCACCGGCGTCGGCAAGGCGGCGCTCGCGGCCCTGCCCGACGCCCTGACGCGGGCGATCGTGGACGCCATCGACTTTCGCCGCTTCACCGACCGGACGATCGCCGACCCCGACCGTCTCTGGGCCGAGGTCGAGGACGTGCGGCGGACGGGCAACGCCTTCGACCGCGAGGAGCACGAGGCCGGGATCGTCTGCGTCGCGGCCCCGATCCACTCGGCCGACCGCCGCTTCGTCGCCGGGGTCTCGGGGACGGGGCCGGCCTTTCGCGTCGACGGCGCGGCGCTGGAAGGCTGGGCGCCGCTGCTGCGCCGGACGGCGGCGGCGATCATGGACGACATGGGCACGAAGCTGGGGCCGCGCGGCTAGGACGTTTCGACGACCACGAAGGCAGGGGGAACGAAAGGCATGGCGGGACTGGAACTCGCGGGCGTCAGGAAGTCGTTCGGCGACGTCGCCGTCATCCACGGGGTCGACCCGTCGATCGAGGACGGCGAGTTCGTCGTCTCCGTCGGGCTGCGGCAAGTCGACCCTCCTTCGCCTCGTGGCCGGGCTCGATGCGGCCACCTCCGGGCGGATCGACATCGGCGGCGCCGACGTCACCTCCGTCGAGCCGGCCGACCGGGGGGTGGCGATGGTCTTCCAGAGCTACGNNCTCTACCCGCACATGACGGTCGCCGAGACCATGGGCTTCGGCCTGCGGATGAACGGCCTGCCGAAGGCCGAGGTCGCGGAGCGCGTCGCCAGGGCGGCCGGGATCCTCCACCTCGAACCCTTGCTGGGGCGCAAGCCGAAGGCGCTCTCCGGCGGGCAGCGGCAGCGGGTCGCCATCGGCCGGGCGATCGTCCGCGAGCCCGAGGTGTTCCTGTTCGACGAGCCCCTGTCCAACCTCGACGCCGAATTGCGCGTCAAGATGCGCCTCGAGATCGCCAACCTCCACAAGGGGCCGGGCGCCACCATGGTCTACGTCACCCACGACCAGGAGGCGATGACGCTCGCCGACCGCACCGTCGCGCTCCGGGCGGGGCGGGTCGAGCAGGTGGGCACGCTCTTGGGCCTCTACGACGACCCCGACAACCTCTTCGTCGCAGGATTCATCGGCAGCCCGAAGATGAACTTCTTCCCCATCGTCGCCTTGGCAGGGAACGGCGCCGGGGCGGTGGTCCGGCTGCCCCGGCAGGACGGGCTGGAGGTGCCGCTCCCCGTCGCCGCCCCCGTCGCGGAAGGCCGAAACCTGATCCTCGGCCTGCGCCCGGAACGCTTCGACCCGAACGGCCCCGTGGGGTTCGAGACCCGCGTCGACGTGATCGAGCACCTGGGCAGCGCGCCCTACGCCTACGGCGATCCCGAGGCCGACGAGCCCCTGACGATCGAGCTGCCGCGCAACAGCGGCGTCAAGGAAGGCACCCTGCTGCGCGCCGGCTTCGGCCCCGCCCACGCCCACCTCTTCGACGCCGGGACCGGCCTGCGGCTGCGTTGAGAAAGAACGCGAAGCGGTCTCGTTCTAGTGCGCCGTGGCCCTGCCGATCGCGCGAAAGGCGCCGATCAGGCCGGCCGCCGTCATCAGGAGGCCGACGAAGACGAAGGTGTCGGTGTCGGCCCGGCTCCAGACGAAGAGCCCGGCCAGCGCCAGGAGCGCCATGAAGAAGAGGCCGACGAAGACGCCGCCGCTTCCGGCCCTGGCGGCGTACCGTTCCTGCAGCGCGCGCGTCGTCGCGTCCTCGTCGCTGGCGTCGAAGCCGTCGGTGGTCGTCATCCAGGGTCTCCCTTGGTGAGGTCGGCGTAGGCGTGCCACGTCGCGTGGGCGACGAGCGGCAGGGTCACGGCGAGGCCGAGGTAGAAGAGGGCGAGCCCGCCGGCCGTGAACCCTGCGATGAGCGCGGCCCAGAGCAGCATCGCCGCCGGGTTGACCCTGACGGCCTCCATGCTGGTCAGGATGGCGTCGGCGACGCTCGCGTCCCCGCGGTCGAGCAGCATGGGGATGCCGATCGCGCTGATCGAGAAGACGCCGAACGCCAGGATGGCCCCGAGGCCGGTGCCGAACACGGTGAAGGCGAGGTTCGCGGGGTCGAGGAACGTCGCGGCGAACAGGTTCTGGAGCGGCGGGGGGTCCGCGCCGAAATAGAGCATGAAGGTGAGCGACGCGATCTGCGCCCAGGCGATGTGGCAGAGGAGGAGGACCACGCCCATGAGCAGGATCTGCGAGTGGCCCCTGAAGGCGATGGCCGTCGCCTCGATCAGGCCGATCTCGCGGCCCTTCGCGCGCTCGCGGCTGATCTCGTAGAGCGAGGTGGCGAGCGCCGGGGCCAGGATGAAGAAGCCGCCGGCGAGCGGCAGGATCAGGTAGCCCATGCCCAGCCAGAACAGGCCGAAGGTGAGCAGCCAGCCGGCGAGCGCCAGGAGCAGCCCGAAGGCGACGCTCGGCACGGGGTTCGCCCGCATGTCGGCCCAGCCGCGCTCCAGCCAGACCCAGGGCCGGTCCGTGTCGACCCGCCGCACGGCCGTCATCGGCCCGGACGAAACGGTCGTTGCCATCGGCTTTGGATCCCCAAGGCTTGCGCGCGGCGTGGGCGCGTCGTTATGGCGCAAAGCTAGCAGGGCCTGGGGCGCGTGCAATTGATCTAGATCAATGAGCGCCGGGCCGGCTTGGCGATGATGCGCCCCTTCTCGCATCCATCCCATGCCGAGGTGCTTTCGCATGGCAGTCGCCCTTCCCGTCGCCGCCCCCGTCGCCTGGACGCGCGTCGGTCCCCTGGAGGACATGGTCCGGCCCTTCGTGCTGGCGTCCGTGTTCTGGGGCATCGTCGCGTTCGCGGCCGGCACCTACATCGCCTGGGAGCTGGCCTTCCCGGCCCTGAACCTCGACCTGCCCTGGACGACGTTCGGGCGCCTGCGGCCCCTGCACACCTCGGCGGCGATCTTCGCGTTTGGCGGCAACGCGCTCATCGGCACCTCGCTCTACGTCGTCCAGCGGACGACGAAGGCGCCCCTCTTCGGCGGCCGGACGATGGCCTCCTTCATCTTCTGGGGCTACCAGATCTTCATCGTCATGGCGGCGGTCGGCTACGTCACCGGGGTGACGCAGGGCAAGGAGTACGCCGAGCCCGAGTGGTACGCCGACCTGTGGCTCGCCGTGATCTGGATCGCCTACCTGATCGCCTTCGGCGGCACGATCATGCGGCGAAAAGAGCCGCACATCTACGTCGCCAACTGGTTCTACCTCGCGTTCATCATCACGATCGCGATGCTGCACATCGTCAACAATCTGGCGATCCCGGTGAGCCTCACGGGGCCGGAATCGTACCCCGTCTTCGCCGGCGTGCAGAGCGCCATGGTGCAGTGGTGGTACGGGCACAACGCGGTCGGCTTCTTCCTCACCGCCGGTTTCCTGGGCATGATGTACTACTTCATCCCCAAGCAGGCCGAGCGGCCGGTCTACTCGTACCGCCTGTCGATCATCCACTTCTGGTCGCTCATCTTCATCTACATCTGGGCGGGGCCGCACCACCTGCACTACACGGCGCTTCCCGACTGGGCGCAGGTCCTGGGCGCCACCTTCTCGATCATGCTCTGGATGCCGTCCTGGGGCGGGATGATCAACGGGCTGATGACGCTGTCGGGCGCCTGGGACAAGCTCAGGACCGACCCCGTGCTCCGCTTCATGGTGGTCTCGGTCGCCTTTTACGGCATGGCCACCTTCGAGGGGCCGCTCATGTCGATCCGGCAGGTGAACGCGCTCTCGCACTACACCGACTGGACGATCGGCCACGTCCACTCGGGCGCGCTCGGCTGGGTCGCCTTCATCACCTTCGGCGCGATCTACCACCTGTTCCCGCGCGTCTACGGCCGCCGCGACCTCTACTCGTCCCGCTTCGTCGAGTACCACTTCTGGACCGCGACCTTGGGCATCGTCCTCTACATCTCGTCGATGTGGGTGTCGGGCATCATGCAGGGCCTGATGTGGCGGGCCTACGACGAGAACGGCTTCCTGCAATACGCCTTCATCGAGACCGTGGAAGCGATGCACCCCTTCTACATCATCCGCGCCCTGGGCGGGGTCCTGTTCCTCCTGGGCGGCCTCATCATGGTCTACAACCTCTACCGCACCGCGAAGGGCGAGAAGCGGGCCGAACGGGCGCTCGCCGAGACGTTCGCCCCCCAGCCCGCCGCCGCCGAATAGGAAACGCGCCCCCATGTCGTGGTTCTGGGACAAGCACAAGATCTTCGAGACCAAGCTGCCGGTGCTCGCGGTCGGCACGCTGATCACCGTCTCGATCGGCGGCATCGTCCAGATCGTGCCGCTGTTCACGATCGAGAGCACGATCGAGCGGGTCGAGGGGGTGCGCCCCTACAGCCCGCTCGAGCTGGCGGGCCGCGGCATCTACCTGCGCGAAGGCTGCTACAACTGCCACAGCCAGATGATCCGCACCTTTCGGGACGAGGTCGACCGCTACGGCCACTACAGCCTCGCGGCCGAGAGCATGTACGACCACCCCTTCCAGTGGGGCTCGAAGCGCACCGGTCCGGACTTGGCGCGCATCGGCGGCAAGTACTCGAACCAGTGGCACCAGGCGCACCTGACCGACCCGCGCTCGGTGGTCTCGGGCTCGATCATGCCGCCCTACCGCTTCCTGAACGACGATCCCCTCGACTTCGACGCGGCGGCGCACATGCGGACCCAGGTCGAGGTCGGGGTGCCCTACACCGACGCGATGATCGAGAACGCCGCCGTCGACCTGCGGACCCAGGCGGCCAACGTCGACGACGAGAACCTGGAAGGGCTGCTCGAGCGCTACCCGAACGCCTGGCACGGCGACAGCGACGGCACCGACGAAGTCACCGAGATGGACGCGCTCGTGGCGTACCTGCAGATCCTCGGCCGCATGGTCGACTTCACCGACGTGCGCCCCGAGGAGCTGGTGCAGTAGCCGTGCACGACCTCTACCTGATCGCCCGCCAGCTCTGGGTCGTCTGGCTCCTCATCGTCTTCGTCCTGATCGCCTGGTGGGCCTTTCGGCCGAAGAACAAGAAGCGCTTCGAGCAGGACTCCCGGATCATCTTCGACGACGACCCCCCAAAGGACCGCTGACCCCATGTCGACCCGACCCGAGAAGGACACCGTCACCGGCAAGAGCACGACCGGCCAGGAATGGGACGGCATCAAGGAGCTGGACACGCCCCTGCCCAAGTGGTGGCTCTACGTCTTCTACGTCACGATCGCCATCTCGGCCGTCTGGTACGTCCTGTTCCCGGCGATCCCCTATGGTACCGGCCACACGAACGGGCTGCTCGGCACCACGACCCGCGGGGAGCTGGCGGAGCACATCGCCGAGGCCCAGAGCGCCCGCGAGGCGCAGCTCACCGAGATCGCCGCCACCGACCTTCCCGACCTCCAGAACAGGCCCGACCTCCTCGCGTTCGCGGTGCAGGGCGGCGAGGCGATCTTCTCCGACAACTGCGCCGGCTGCCACGCGCTGGGCGGTGCGGGCCAGCACGGCTATCCGACGCTCGCCGACGACGACTGGCTCTGGGGCGGCACCTACCCCGAGATCTACCAGACGATCTGGCACGGCGTCCGCAACGCCGACGAGGACAGCCGCAACAGCGAGATGCCGGGGTTCGGCGACATCCTGAGCAAGGAGGAGGTGGCGGCGGCCGCGACCTACGTGCAGTCCCTGAACGAGGGCATGGACGCGGCGGAAAAGGCGTCGCCGGAGGGGGCCAGGGTCTTCGCCGAGAACTGCACCGCCTGCCACGGCGAGAAGGGCGACGGCGACCAGACCATTGGCGCGCCCCGGCTGAACGACCAGATATGGCTCTACGGCGGCGACTTCGCCTCGATCAGGAACCAGATCCACGGGCCGCACCACGGGGTCATGCCGGCCTGGGGGCCGCGCCTCGGTGATGTCGGCGTCAAGATGGCCGCCGCCTACGTCTACAACCTCGGCGGCGGGAAGCAGGAAGCCCCGACCCAATAGGAGCACCTCGTCTCATGGCCACGACGGCGACCATCGCGCGGGCCGAGGCCGACGCCGATGCGGCCCCGGTCCGGTCGCGTATCGAACAGAAGTCCGATCCCCTCTACGTCGGCCGGGTCAAGGTCCACCCGAAGGCGGTCGACGGCAAATGGCGGCGGTTCAAGACCGCCGTCCTGGTCCTCTGCCTCGCCGTCTACTACGCCGTGCCCTGGATCCGCTGGGACCGGGGGCCGGGGGTGCCGGACCAGGCGGTGCTCGCCGACTTCTCCGGCCAGCGCTTCTACTTCTTCTGGCTCGAGATCTGGCCGCAGGAGATCTACTACATCACGGGCCTGCTGATCCTCGCGGCCCTCGGCCTGTTCCTCGCCACCTCGCTCTTCGGCCGGGTCTGGTGCGGCTTCACCTGTCCGCAGACGGTGTGGACCGACCTGTTCATGTTCGTCGAGCGCCGGATCGAGGGCGACCGGGGGGCGCGCATCCGCCTCGACAAGCAGCCCTGGAACCGGGACAAGATCCAAAAGCGCGCGCTCAAGCACTCGGTCTGGCTCGTCATCGCCCTGCTCACCGGCGGTGCCTGGATCATGTACTTCACCGACGCGCCGACGCTGGCCCGGACGTTCTTCACGGGCGAGGCCGGCCCCGTCGTCTACTTCTTCGTCGGCCTGTTCACGCTCACGACCTACCTCCTCGCCGGCCACGCGCGGGAGCAGGTCTGCACCTACATGTGCCCCTGGCCGCGCATCCAGGCCTCCCTCCTCGACGAGGAGAGCCGCATCGTCACCTACCAGACGTGGCGCGGCGAGCCCCGGAAGCCCCTGAAGCGCAACGAGGACTGGGACCAGCGCGGCGACTGCATCGACTGCAAGGCCTGCGTCGCCGTCTGCCCCACCGGCATCGACATCCGCGACGGGCTGCAGATGGAGTGCATCGGCTGCTCCTTGTGCATCGACGCCTGCAACGAGGTGATGGACCGGATCCACCGGCCGCGCGAGCTGATCACCGTCGACAGCGAGCGCTCGCAGCGGGCCAGGGCCGTGGGCCTGAGCGCGCCGCCCCGCTACGTCCGCCCGCGCACGATCGTCTACGTGGTCGCCATCGCGCTCCTCGGGGCGTTGATGCTGGGCGCGCTCGCCCTGCGCTCGAACCAGGGCGTCACGGTCCAGAACGACAGGAACCCCCTCTTCGTCCGGCTCTCGAACGGCGACATCCGCAACGGCTACACGCTGAAGATCCTGAACAAGCTGAACGAGCCCCGCCGCTTCGACGTGACCACGGAGGGCATCGAGGGCGCCCGCCTCTTCGCCCAGGGCGGCGCGCCGGCGGACCGCCTGACCCTGGAAGCCGCCCCGAACGGCGTCACCGCGGCCAAGGTCTACGTCGTCGCCCCCCCCGACCCCGAGCGGCCGGCGACGGCCGACCTCACCTTCCGCCTGACCGACGAGGCCAGCGGCGAGGAGGGCGGCCACGGCACCGTGTTCCGGAGCCCTGCGTCATGAAAACCACCGCGACGTCGCCCGAGCGGAGCTTCATCCCATACCTGTTCGTCGCCTTCTTCGGCTTCCTCTTCGCGGCGGACGGCCTGATGGCGTGGCTCGCCGTCACCACCTTCACGGGGCTGGAGACGTCGAGCCCCTACGAGAAGGGGCTCGCCTACAACGACACGCTCGCGACCGTGCGCCGCCAGAAGGAACTCGGCTGGACGACGGTGGTGCGCCTCGACCGGCGGGGGCTGGTCCTCGCCGCCGCCGACAGGGAGGGCCGGCCCCTGCGCGACGCGACCGTCGCGGCCCGGCTGGTCCGCCCGGCCGACGGCCGCCTCGACCGCACCCTCGTCCTGACCGAGACCCGGCCCGGCCGCTACGAGGCGCCCTTCGACCTGCCGGCGAAGGGCCTCTGGGTCGTGCGGAGCGAGGTGCGCACGGCCAGGGACACCTTCTTCGCCACCGATCGGCGCGTCGTGCGGTGAGCGCGTCCCTCGCCCTGGCGCCGCCCGCCGGCGCCGGCGGGGCGTCCCCCGACCGGCGGCACTTCCTGGTCGAGGGCGTGCGCTGCGGCGCCTGCGTCGCCCGGATCGAGCGGGACCTGATGGGCCTGCCCGGCGTCGCCGCGGCGAGGCTCAACCTGACGACCCGCCGCCTCGTCGTCACCGGCCGGAACCTCGACGCCGAAGCCATCAGGGCGCGGCTCGACGGGCTCGGCTACCCGGCCGCCGCCTACGAGCCCGAACGCCTCGCCGAGGGCGACGACCGCGAGGAGCGGGCGCTCCTGAAGGCGCTCGCGGTCGCGGGCTTCGCCGCCGGCAACGTCATGCTGCTCTCGGTCGGGGTCTGGGCGGGGAACGGCTACGGCATGGGCGAGGCGACGCGCGCGCTCCTGCACTGGGTCTCGGCCCTGATAGCACTCCCCGCCCTCGTCGTCGCCGGGCGCCCCTTCTTCGCCTCGGCCCTGGGCGCCCTTCGCGCCGGGCGCACCAACATGGACGTGCCGATCGCCGTCGGCGTCCTGCTCACGGGCGGCATGAGCCTGTTCGAGACCGCGCGCGGCGGGGCGCACGTCTACTTCGACAGCGCCGTCGCCCTCCTTTTCTTCCTCCTGATCGGCCGCTACCTGGAGCGCCGCGCGCGCGGGCGCGCGCGGGCGGCGGCGTCGCGCCTCGTCGCCCTCATGGGCCGGGCGGTGACGCTCGTCCTCCCCGACGGCACGCTTCGGCGCGTCGCGGCGGACGGGGTGCGGCGGGGCGACCGCGTCCTCGTCGCCGCCGGCGAGCGCGTCCCGGTCGACGGCGAGGTGGCGTCGGGCACGAGCGACCTCGACACCGCCCTCATCACCGGCGAGAGCGTGCCCCGGCCGGCGGGGATCGGCACGCCCGTCCACGCCGGCACGCTCAACCTCTCCGGCCCGATCGAGGTGGGGGTCCGCCACGTTGGCGAGGGCACCCTCCTTGCCGAGATCGTCCGGCTGATGGAGGCGGCCGAGGGGCGCCGCGCCCGCTTCGTCGGGCTCGCCGAGCGGGTGTCACGGCTCTACGCCCCCGTCGTCCACACGCTGGCGCTCGCCACCTTCCTCCTCTGGTGGCCCGTCCTCGGCGCGCCCTGGCAGACGGCGCTCCTCCACGGCGTCGCCGTCCTCATCGTCACCTGCCCCTGCGCGCTCGGCCTCGCCGTGCCCGTCGTCCAGGTCATCGCGTCCGGGCGGCTGTTCAGGGACGGCACCTTCCTGAAATCGGCGACCGCCCTGGAGCGGCTGCGCGAGGTCGACGCGGTGGTCTTCGACAAGACCGGAACGCTCACCTTGGGCGACCTCCGCCTCCTCCCCGACCCCGCCCGCGACCCCGCCGACCTCGAGCTTGCGGCGTCGCTCGCCGCCGCGAGCCGCCACCCGCTCGCCGTCGCGCTGCACGCGGCCCGTCCGGACGCCAGACCCTGCGCCGGCGTCGAGGAGCGCCCCGGCCGGGGCCTCGCCCTGAAGACGGCCGAAGGCGAGGTCCGGCTCGGCAGCCGCGCCTTCGTCGGCGTCCCGGACGACGGCGCGGACGGTGGCCTGGGCGGCGCCGAACTCTGGCTCGCCCGGCTGGGCGCCGCGCCTTGCCGCTTCGCCTTCGCCGACCGCCTCCGCCCCGACGCCGCCGCCGTCGTCGCGTGGCTGAGGGCGCGGGGGATCGCGGTCGGCCTCCTCTCGGGCGACCGCCCGGCGACGGTCGCGGCGGCGGCCCGCGCGCTCGGCATCGAGGACGCCGTGGCCGGGCTCGACCCCGCCGGCAAGACGGCGCGGCTGGAGGCGCTCGCCGCCGCCGGGCGGAAGGTCCTGATGGTCGGCGACGGGCTGAACGACGCGCCCGCGCTGGCCGCGGCCCACGTCTCGCTCTCGCCGTCGTCGGCCGCCGATGTGAGCCGCACGGCGGCGGACGCCGTCTTCCAGAGTGATTCCCTGCGCCCGGTCGTCGACCTCATCGCCACGGCGAGGGGCGCCGACCGGCTGGTCCGGCAGAACATCGGCCTCAGCCTCGGCTACAACCTGCTCGCGGTCCCGCTCGCCGTCGGGGGATTCGTCACCCCGCTCCTGGCGGCGATCCTCATGTCGGGCTCGTCGCTCGTCGTCATCGGCAACGCCCTTCGGCTGTCCCGGCGCCGGCCCGAGGCCCTGCCGGCCCCCCCGGCGGCCCCCCCGCCGGCTTAGATCCCGTGAACGCGCTCCTCGTCCTCATCCCCGTCGCCCTGTTCCTCGGCCTGCTCGGCCTCATGGCCTTCCTGTGGTCGCTGCGCTCCGGCCAGTACGACGACCTCGACGGCGCCGCCGAGCGCATCCTGTTCGACGACGAGGACGACGCGCCGCCCAAGGCATCCTCATCTCCCTACTGACCGAAGGAACACCGCATGGACGACCCCCCGACGACGCCGAGGCGCACCCTGTTCAGGGCCTGGGTCATCGTGCCGACCCTCCTGCTCGTCGCCATCATCGTCGCCGCGCCCTTCATCGAGACCGGGCGCGAGGGCTTCGCGGCGCTGCTCTACCCGCCGATCCTGGCGGCGCTCGTCTTCGTCGCCCTCGGGTGGCTGGTCTGGTTCGTGTTCGTCAAGCGCGGGCGCGAGGGCAGGCGCACGCCCTGACTCCACGAAGCAAAAGGGGCGGAACGTTGCCGTTCCGCCCCTTTTCGCGTCGGAGGGTGGGGCTTGGCGCCGTCAGCGCCGGGCGACCATGCGGTAGATGATGAGGAGCACGATCGAGCCCAGGATCGCCAGGATGATGCTCCAGATGTTGAGCCCGGTCACGTCGCCGATGCCGAGTGCGCTGCCGATGAAGCCGCCGACGATGGCGCCGACGATGCCGAGCAGGATGGTGATGATGAAGCCGCCGGGATCCTTGCCCGGCATGATGAGCTTGGCGATGACGCCGGCGATGAGGCCGAGGATGATCCAGGTGAGGATGCCCATGAGCGCGTTTTCCCGTGGGTTGGGGGTGTGGTTCGGAACATGAACGTTCCGCCGCCCGCCGCGTTCCAAGCAAGGGGCCTTGTCCCGGGGCGGAACGCCGCCTAAGTTTCGTGCGAAGTGCTCAACGGGGTGTCCGGCGGTGGCCGGGCTGAGACGGATCCAAAGCGGATCCGAACCCGTCGAACCTGATCCGGGTCATGCCGGCGAAGGGATTTGAGGACGGCTGATCGACGCATCGCCCGCCCCGGTCCCCTCGTTCGAAGAGGAGGAAGCGAAGTGGTGGCGGGCGTTCTCGACACCCCCGATCCCGTTCTGGACGCGCCCGCCGAGGCCGGCGCCGCGTGGGCCGCCTTCGAGCGCCTGCGCCGCGGGCGCCCCCGCGTCCACGTCCTGACCTCGCCCGTGGCGATGGCGATCTCGGCCAACGCCCTCCTCGCGGCGGGGGCCGTTCCCTCGATGACCCAGGATCCCGAAGCCGTCGCCGACTTCGTCGCCGGGACGGGGGCGCTCGTCGTCAACCTCGGGATGCTCGACCCCCTGCGCCGCGCCGCGATCCCGCCCGCCGTCGCCGCCGCCAGGGCGCACGGCCGCCCCTGGCTCCTCGACCCCGTCAAGGTCGACCGCGCGGGCGGGCGCCACCGCTTCGCCGTCGACCTCCTGGGGCAGGGGCCCGCCGCCGTGCGTGCCAACCGGGGCGAAGCCGCCGTCCTCGCCGATGGCGGCGACCCCGCCGCCTACGCGGCGCTGGCGGAGCGGCACGGGTTCGCGCTCGCCGTCACCGGCGAGACCGATTTCGTCACCGACGGGGCGCGCGCGGCGGTCCTCCACAACGGCCACCCCCTCATGGACCGGGTGACGGCGGTGGGCTGCGCCGCCTCGGCGCTCGCCGGCGCCTTCCTCGCGGTCGAGGAAGACCCCTTCGCCGCGCTCCGCGCCGCCCTCCTCGTCTACGGCGTCGCCGGCGAGATCGCGGGCGGGATCGCGCGGGGGCCGGGCGGGTTCGAGGGCCAGCTGCTCGACGCCCTCTACGGCCTCGACGAGACCACCTTCAAGCGCCGCGCGCGGGTCGAAGCATGAGCAGGCCCCCCCTCGACCTTCGCCTCTACGCCGTGCTCGACCCGGACCGCACCGACGGCCGCGACCCCCTGGCGCTGGCCCTCCGGGCGGTGCGGGGCGGTGCCACCCTGGTCCAGCTCCGCGACAAGCGGGGCGACACCCGCGCCCTCGTCGGCCTCGCCCGCGGGCTCGTCGCGGCGCTGGAGCCCCTGGGGGTGCCGCTCCTCGTCAACGACCGGGTCGACGTGGCGCTGGCGGCGGGGGCGGCGGGCGTCCACCTCGGGCAGGAGGACATGGACCCTTCGGACGCGCGGCGGCTCCTGGGGCCGGACGCCCTCATCGGCACGACCGTCCACCACCCGCGCGAAGCGGACGAGGTCGACCCCGACGCCGCCGATTACGCCGGCCTCGGCCCCGCCTACGCCACCGCGAGCAAGAACCCGAAGGACCCGCCGCTCGGCCCGGACGGCATCGCCCGGCTGCTCGCCCATCTCCGCCGCCGCCTGCCGGGCTTCCCCGCCTGCGCCATCGCCGGGATCGACCATCGAAACGCCCCGGACGTGCTGAACGCGGGCGTCGACGGGGTCGCCGTGATCTCGGACCTGTTCATGGCGGCGGACGTGGCGGCGGCGGCGGGACGGCTGCGCCGAACCGTCGACCGCGCCCTCGACGGAAGGAACCCACGATGACCCCGACGGCCCTGACCATCGCGGGCTCGGATTCGGGCGGCGGCGCCGGCATCCAGGCCGACCTGAAGGCGTTCTCGGCGCTCGGCGTCTACGGCTGCTCGGCGGTCGCGGCGCTCACGGCGCAGAACACGGTGGGCGTGCAGGGCATCCTCGCCGTCGACCCCGCCTTCGTCGCCATGCAGATCGACTCGGTCTTCGCCGACATCCGGGTGGATGCCGTCAAGATCGGGATGCTCGGCGGCGCTTCCGTCATCGCGGCGGTGGCGGACGCCCTCGAACGCCACCGGCTCAATCGCGGGGGCGCCGTCGTCCTCGACCCCGTGATGGTGGCGAAGTCGGGCGACAGGCTGCTCCACGACGACGCCGTGACGGCGCTGCGCGAGCGGCTGCTGCCGCTCTCGACGCTGATCACCCCGAACCTCCCCGAGGCCGCCGTGCTGCTCGACGAGGCGCCGGTCACGGAGCGCCGGGCGATGGCGGGGGCGGCGGCGCGCCTCCAGGGCCTCGGCTGCCCGAACGTGCTCCTGAAGGGCGGCCACCTGGAGGGCGAGGCGAGCCCGGACCTCCTGATGCACGGCGGCGAGCTGCTGTGGTTCGAGGGCGGGCGGATCGCCACGCCGAACACCCACGGCACGGGCTGCACCCTCTCGTCCGCCGTCGCGGCCCTCCTCGCCCGCGGCCTGCCCCTTCCGGCGGCGGTGGGGGAGGCGAAGCGCTACCTCGAAGGGGCGATCCGGGCCGGCGCCGACATGGGCATCGGCCACGGGCACGGCCCCGTCCACCACTTTCACCGCCTCTGGCCGCATCTGGCCGAACGGAGGACGCTCCATGAAGCTCAGGCGTCGTAGCCTCGTCGCCGGCGGCGCCGCGCTCGCCGCGGCCCCCCTCGCGGCCCCCGCGGTTCTGCGGGCGCAGGAGACGAGATCCTGGCGCATGGTCACGTCCTGGCCGAAGGGCCTGCCGGGGCCGGGCGTCACGGCGGCGCGCTTGGCCCGGCGCATCGGCGACCTCAGCGGCGGGCGGATCCGGGTCGAGGTCTACGGCGCGGGCGAGATCGTCCCCGCCTTCGAGGTCCTGGACGCCGTCGGCGCGGGCACGGCGGAACTCGGCCACACGGCCGCCGTGTTCTGGGCCGGGAAGTCGCCGATCGCCCCCTTCTTCCTCGCCGTGCCGATGGGCCTCACCCCGCCCGAGCACGTCGCCTGGGTCGAGCACGGGGGCGGGCAGGCCCTTTGGGACGAACTCTACGCCCCCTTCGGCGCCAAGCCCTTCATGGCCGGCAACACCGGCATGTCGATGGAGGGCTGGTTCAAGCGGGAGATCGAGGGCCTCGCCGACTTCAGGGGCCTTCACTTCCGGATGCCCGGCCTCGGCGGCGAGATGTACCGCCCCTTCGGCATCGTCCAGGTGTCGCTGCCGCCGGGCGAGACCCTGCCGGCGCTGGAGACGGGCGCCCTCGACGCCGCCGAGTTCGCGGGGCCGTCGAGCGACTTGGCCCTCGGCTTCTACAAGGCCGCCCCCTTCTACTACGGCCCGGGACTGCACGAGCCGAACGGCACCGGCGAGTGCATTGTCAACCTGCGCTTGTGGGAGTCGCTGGGCGGCGAGGACCGGGCGATCCTCGCCAACGCCTGCGCCGCCGAGGCGTCGTTCGCGCTCGCCGAATCCGAGCGGATGAACATGGCGGCGCTGGCCGCGCTGGTGGGGGAGCACGGCGTCAAGCTGCGCCGCTACCCGGAACCCGTGGAAGCGGCCCTGCGCGAGAGCGGGCGCGCGGTCATCGCCGACTTCGGCAAGAGGGACGGGATCGAAAAGCGCGTCCACGACAGCTACGTCGCTATGCTGGACGGGCTGCGCGACTGGACCGCCGTGTCGATGGGCGACTTCCTCCAGGCGAGGCGCGGCCGTGGCTGACGCCCTTCGCCTTCGCGTCGACCGCCTCGACTACGGCGGCGAGGCGCTGTTTCGGGACCTCGTCCTCGACCTGCCGAAGGGTCGATGGACCGCGCTCATCGGCGGCTCCGGCGTCGGCAAGACCACCCTCCTTCGCGCGGCGGCGGGGCTCGTGCCGGGGGTCGAAGGGCTCGGCCCCGCGGCATTGATGGCGCAAAGCGACCTCCTCCTTCCCTGGCTCGACGTGGAGGCGAACGTCCTCCTCGGCCCCCGCCTGCGCGGCGGCGTCACCCCCGACCTCCGCGCGAAGGCCGCCGACCTGATCGAGCGCGTCGGACTGGGCGACGCCAGAAAGCGCCTGCCGGCCGAGCTTTCGGGCGGGATGCGCCAGCGCGCCGCCCTCGCCCGCACCCTCCTGGAGGACCGCCCCCTCGTCCTGATGGACGAGCCCTTCTCCGCCCTCGACGCCATCACCCGCCACCGCGTCCAGGACTTGGCGGCGGAACTGCTCGACGGCCGCACCGTCCTCCTCGTTACCCACAGCCCCCCCGAGGCGCTGCGCCTCGCCCACCGCCTCCTCCTCCTGGAGGGCCGCCCCGTGCGGCTGCGGCCCCTGGACGTGCCGGCCTCGCCGACCCCCAGGCGCGCCGACGACCCCGCCCTTCTCCGCCGCCAGGGCCAACTCCTCGAAGCGCTCGCGGGCGAGGGCGACAAGGGACGGGCGACGTGCGCGGCCTGAGGCCCCTCGTCACGGCGGCGGGCCTCCTCCTCCTGTGGCAGGCCGTCGTCTGGGCGACGGGCGTGCAGCGCTTCATCCTGCCTGGGCCGGCGGCGGTGGGCAAAGCCCTCTGGGGGCGGCGCGACCTCCTCGCCCTGCACGCGGCGGTGACGGCGGCGGAGGTGGCCATCGGCATCGTCCTCGGCTGCCTCACGGGCGTCCTCATGGCCCTTCTGCTCGCCGCCTTCGCCCCCTTGCGCCGCTGGCTCCTCCCGGTCCTCGTCATGAGCCAGGCGCTGCCCGTCTTCGCGCTCGCCCCCCTCCTCGTCCTCTGGCTCGGCTACGGCATGGCCTCCAAGGTGGCGGTCGCCGTGCTGATCATCTTCTTTCCCGTCACGTCCGCCTTCTACGACGGCCTGAAGCGCACCGAGCCCGGCTGGATCGAGCTGGCCAGGGTCATGGGGGCGAAGCCGGGGGCGATCCTCCGGCGGATCCGGGTGCCTGCGGCGCTGCCCGCCTTCGCGTCCGGCCTGCGCGTCGCCGCCGTCTACGCCCCCATCGGCGCCGTCATCGGCGAGTGGGTCGGGTCGAGTCGGGGCCTGGGCTTCCTCATGCTCCACGCCAACGGGCGGATGCAGACCGACCTCATGTTCGCCGCCGTCGTCGTCCTCGCCGCCCTCTCGCTCGGCCTCTACGCCCTCATCGACCGCCTCGGCCGCCGCCTCCTGCGCTGGCAGCCCGAAACCCTCGCCGTCTGAGAACCAACCAAGGGAGCGCCGCCTTGCGCCTGAAGCCCCTCCTCCTGGGTGTCGTCCTCGTCGCGTTCGCCGCCCCGGCCTTCGCCGCGGACAGGCTCGTCCTCGCCCTCGACTGGTTCGTCAACCCGGACCACGGCCCGATCGTCGTCGCCAAGGAGAAGGGCTACTTCGAGCGCCACGGCCTCGACGTGGAAGTCGTCGCCCCCGCCGACCCGAACGACCCGCCGAAGCTGGTCGCGGCGGGACGGGCCGACATCGCCGTCGACTACCAGCCGCAGCTCCACGTCCAGGTGGCGGAAGGGCTGCCGCTGGTCCGCATCGGCACCCTGATCGCCACCCCGCTCAATTCCCTCGTCGTGCTCGCCGACGGGCCGATCCACGCCGTCGCCGACCTCAAGGGCAAGTCGGTCGGCATCTCGGTCGCCGGCTTCGACGACGCCCTCCTCGGCGCCATGCTGGAGGCGAACGGGCTCAAGCCCGACGACGTCGAGATCGTCAACGTCAACTTCTCGCTCTCGCCCTCGCTCTTGAGCGGACAGGTCGACGCCGTCATCGGCGCCTACCGCAATTTCGAGCTGAACCAGATGGCGATCGAGGGCCGCCCCGGCCGGGCGTTCCACGTCGAGGAGGAGGGCGTGCCCCCCTACGACGAACTGGTCTACGCCGCCAACGCGGACGCCATCGCCGACCCTGCCAAGCTGGACGCCTACCGGCGCTTCCTCGTCGCCGTCGAGGAGGCGACCCAGTGGCTCCTCAACCATCCGGACGATGCGTGGGAAGCGTTCAAGGCGGCGAACCCCGAACTCGACGACGACCTCAACGCCCGCGCGTGGCGGGACACCCTCACCCGCTTCGCCCTTCGCCCCGCCGCCCTCGACCACCACCGCTACGACCGCTTCGCCCGTTTCCTGCGGGACAAGGGCGTTATCAAGGCCGTGCCGCCGCTCGACACCTACGCGGTCGACTTGTTCGCCGAGTGAGGACACGCCCCGCGCCGGCGGACGCGAAGCGTGATCCTACCTCAAAACACCCCCGGCTCGGAAACCGGCGACCCTGGAACGATGACGGGGGCGGTGCTGGAATCGACCTTGGTGTCGGCGCCCGGCATTGTGTCGGGGCCGGCGACGGCGCCCGGCGCCTCGCCGGGGTAGATCGGCGCCGCCCCCTGCTGCGTGCCCGTGTCGCTCGCGGGCGCGCAGGCGGCGGGGGCGAGGCCGATGACGACGAAGGCGGCGGCGCGGGCGAGGCGGCTTCTGGAGGGCTGCATGGCGGATCGCTCCCTTGGCGCGTTCGGGACCGGCCACCGGCCCCGTTGCCCCGGTAAACGTTTGAGGCCGGCGAAAGGGTACGAGGCGTTCTGGACTTTCGCACGGCAAAAAGGCGCGGGGGAGGGGTGCCCGCGCCTTTTCAGGATACCCTTTCCGGCAAACGGAGGGGAGGACCGTTTGCCGGAAAGGGTCGTGCCTTTGCCGTTGCTTGGGGCCGCTACTTCGGCACGAGCACGGCGTCGACGACGTGGATGACGCCGTTCGACTGGTGGACGTCCGGGATCGTCACGTCGGCGACGTTGCCGCTCGTGTCCCGGACTATGACCTTGCCCATGCCGGTCATGACGGTGAGCGGCTCGCCCTCGACGGTGGTGAGCGTCGCCGTGCCGCCGCCCGCCTTGATCTTCTTCATGAGGTCGGCCGAGTCGAGGCGGCCCGGCACGACGTGGTAGGTGAGGATCTTGGTGAGCGTCGCCTTGTTCTCGGGCTTGAGCAGGGTGTCGACCGTGCCGGCGGGCAGCGCGTCGAACGCCTCGTTCGTCGGCGCGAAGACGGTGAAGGGGCCGGGGCTCTGGAGGGTCTCGACGAGGCCCGCGGCCTTGACGGCGGCGACCAGCGTGGTGTGGTCGGCCGAGTTGACGGCGTTGTCGACGATGGTCTTCGTCGCCAGCATCGGCGATCCCCCGACCATGACGGGCTCGGACATGCCGTGCATCTCGCCCATCGCCATGCCCGACTTGTCCATCGAGCCCTGCATGTCGTCTTTCTGCGCGCAGGCGGCGAGCGCCGTGGCGGCGAGGAGGAGGGTGGCGAGCTTCTTCATGGTTCCTGAAGTCCCTGTTCCGACGCGAAGGGGTTTCCTTGGCTTCTGTCCCCTTCAACGGGAGAGAGAGCGCCCTTGGATGCGGGGCGGGCGAAAAGGTTTCGACGGCTTGCGTCCCCCGCCCGGCCCTGACTAAGGTGCGGCCGCAGGATCGGGGAAGGGGACAAGACGGGGCGTGGCGACGACGGAGACGGTCGGTGGCGAGGCGGAACTGGCGGGCCTCCTCCAGGGCTGCGCCCGCAGCGAGGCGGCGGCGCTGCGGGCGATCTACGACCGCCACGCGCCCTTCCTCATGGGGGTGGCGCAGCGCATCCTGCGCGACCGGGCCTTGGCCGAGGAGGCGCTGCACGACGCCTTCTTGCAGATCTGGCGCAACGCCGCCCGCTTCGACGACGCCCTCGGCACGGCCGAGGCCTGGGTCGTCGCCATCGTCCGCTACCGCGCCCTCGACCGGCGCGAACGCGAGGCGCGCCATGTCCGGACCGGCGACGTGCCGTTCGACGAGGCCGAGGCGGCGGGGGTGTTAGGCAACGTCGCCCCCGAGGCGAGGGCCGAGGGGATGACCCTGCAACGCTGCCTCGAGGGTCTCCGCCCCGAAGTGCGGCAGAGCATCCTCCTCGCCTATGTCCAGGGCTGCTCGCACCCCGAGATCGCAGCGCTCCTCGGCCACCCCATCGGCACGGTGAAGACCTGGATCAGCCGCGGCCTCGCCGCGCTCAAGCGGTGCATCGACCAGTGAACGGCGGACGCGACGACGCGGGGGACGACCTCGCCCCGGACGAGCTGCGCGCGGCGGAATACGCGCTCGGCACCCTGCGCGGCGCCGGGCGCGCCCGCTTCGAGGCCGATCTGGCGAAGTACCCCGACCTTCAGGCCCTCGTCGCCGCCTGGGAGGACCGTTTCGTCACCCTGAACGAGCTGACCCCGCCCGAGCCCCCCCGGCCCGAGGTCTGGCGCCGCATCGAGCGCGAGGTCGGCCTCGACCAGAAGGCCGGGATGAAGGTGCGCCACCGCGCCCTCCCGGCACCGCCCGCCGTCTGGCGGCGCTGGTGGGAGAGCCTCGCCTTCTGGCGCGGCCTCGCAGGTCTTGCGGCGGCGGTCGCGGTGATCGCCATCGGCATGAACCTGCTTCAGCCGCGCTTCAATCCCGAGCAGATGGCGACCGAACTGGTCGCGGCACTCCAGTCGCAGGAAGGCAGCGGCGTGTCCTTCGTCGCCTTCTACGACACCCAGAGCGGGGCCGTTCGCCTGCTCGGGCTCTCCGGTCAGCAGGTCGCCGACAAGGACTACGAGCTCTGGTACATCCGGGGCGACGAGCCCGCTGTTTCGATGGGCGTGATCCCGGTCGACGAGCGCACGGAAATCCCGCTCGACCAGGCGGCGCGCGAAAAGATCGCCGACGGCACCATCCTCGCCGTCACGCTGGAACAGAAGGGCGGTTCGCCCACAGGCGTTGCCCAGGGTCCGATCGTCGCCCTAGGCAAGGCCACGCCGATCTGAGGCTTCCGCGCCCCGCCAAGCCGACGGCGTCATTCCCGCGAAGGCGGGAATCCATCTTGATGAGCCGACCACGAACTCGGTGGCCGACGTTCGCCCTC
>JAGRGG010000138.1 GCA_020445645.1 Geminicoccaceae bacterium
CCCGCGCCGGCGGGCGCGAAGCGTCTACAACCCCGACCCACGACTACCTTTGCAAGCGCGACCACGGACCTTGACTTTCCCACCGCCGTCGTGAAGGACCCGCGCGGCCTCTCCCCTCGCGGACGATCACCCGCCATGCCCTTCGTCGCCGTCCTTCTCGCCGTCCTTCTTGCAACCCCCGCCCTTGCCGCCGGGCCGGAGGATGAAGTCGCTCCCTTGCAGGAGACGACGGGGGCCGGGCTGTTCACCGTCGGCAACACCCTGTTCGCCGTCCTGCACGAGCTGGCGCACGGGCTCATCGCGGAACTCGACCTGCCGATCCTCGGCAACGAGGAAACCGCGGCCGACAGCATCGCGGCGCTTCTCATGATCCCGAGCGAACCGAACCCGTTCCGCCGCCGCCTCATCCTCGCCGCGACGCGCGGCTGGGCGACCTCGGCGGACATCGCCGACGACGCGGACGCCCAGAAGTCCGGGGCCAGCGAGTTCTGGGACATCCACGTCCGCGACATCGACCGCTACCGCGCCACCTTGTGCCTCCTCGTCGGCAGCGACACGAGGGCGGGTCGGGCGCTGGCCGCCAGGATCGGCATGAACGAAAGCGACGTCGACCTCTGCCGTACCGCCTACGCCAACGCGGACGAGGCGTTCGAGCGGCTCACCGCCCCCTTCCGGCGCCGGAAGGGTGCCGGCGGGGGGCGCATCGAGGTCGTCTACGACGACGACCCCGCGTTCCAGGCCGAGCGCGGCCTCATGCGCCGCGCGGGCTCGGTGCGCCGGGCCATCGCCGACCTCACGGCGAGGATCGCCCTGCCGAACGACCTCACCGTCCACTTCACCGCCTGCGACGGCGGGATCAACGCCTGGTGGGACCCGGACACGCGCACGGTCGAGGTCTGCTACGAACTCGTCGCCTACTACGAGGATCTGGCGCCCTTCGACGAGACGGCGGGGGGCGAGGAGTAGGGCACGCTTCGCATCCGCCGTCCGCAGGCTTTGTGGCAGGGTTGCAAGCACCCTCTAGGAAAGGCGCCGCGCAAACCCCAAGGCGCGGTCGAGGCCCTGGAGGAAGGCGGAGCGGTCGGCCTTGGTGAACGGGCGGCCGCCGCCCCTGATCTCGCCGGCTTCCCGAAGGGCTGTCATCAGGTCGCGGTCGGACTTCACGGCGCCCACCGTGCCGGCGTCGAGGAGGCGGCCCTTCGGCGTCACGGCAAGGGCGCCCCGCCCAACGACGCGGGACGCGAGCGGGATGTCGGCGGTGACGACCACGTCGCCCGCCTTCGCCTCTTCGACGAGCCGGTCGTCGGCCACGTCGAGCCCGCTCTCGACGACGATCAGCGAGTAGCGCGGCGCCTGCGGCACCCGCAGCCAGTGGTTGGCGACGACGATCACCTGAAGCCCCAGGCGGTCGGCCACCCGATAGCACTCGTCCTTCACCGGACACCCGTCGCCGTCGATGAGAAGCCTCGTCATCGCGCATTCCTTGGACAATCCTGAGATTACCCTTCGACCGGCGGCAGCTTCGCCTTCAGGATCTGCTGCACCCCGCCGGGGTTGGCCTTGCCGCCGGTGGCCTTCATCACCTGCCCCGTAAACCAGCCAATCACCTTCGGGTTCTTCTTGTAGGTTTCGACCTGTCCGGGGTTGGCGGCGATGACGCGGTCGACCTCGGCCTCAATGGCGCCCGCGTCGGTGACTTGGCGGAGGCCCCGTTCCTCGACGATGCGGTCGGGGTCCCGGCCGGTCTCGAACATGAGGGCGAACACATCCTTCGCCGTGCGGCCGTTGATGGTCTGAGCGTTCAGGAGGTCGAGGAGCTGGCCGAGCGCGGCGGGGCCAACGGGGCTGTTCTCCAGCGCGATTCCGGCCTTGCCCAAGGAGCCGAACAGGTCGTTGATGACCCAGTTCGCCGCCTGCTTGCCGTCGCGGCCGGCGGCCACGGCCTCGAAGTAGTCGCCGGTCGTCCGGTCGGCGACCAGGACACCGGCGTCGTAGGGGCCGAGGCCGTAGGCTTCCATGTAGCGGGCCTTCTTCGCGTCGGGGAGTTCGGGCAGGCCGGCGGCGATCCGCTCGATGAAAGCCTCATCGAGGACAACGGGGAGGAGATCGGGGTCGGGGAAGTAGCGGTAGTCGTGCGCCTCTTCCTTGGAACGCATCGAGCGGGTTTCCCCTTTCTGCGCGTCGAACAGGCGGGTTTCCTGGTCGACCGTGCCGCCGCCCTCGATCAGCTCCACCTGCCGCCGCGCCTCGTACTCGATGGCACGAGCGACGAAGCGCATCGAGTTGACGTTCTTGATCTCGCAGCGCGTGCCGAAGCCCGCGTCGCCCTTCTTGCGGACGGAGACGTTGGCGTCGCAGCGGAGCGAGCCCTCCTCCATGTTGCCGTCGCAGGTGCCGAGATAGCGCAGGATCGAGCGCAGCTTTCGCATGTAGAGAACGGCTTCCTCGGGCGTGCGGATGTCGGGCTCGGAGACGATCTCCATGAGGGCGACGCCGGAGCGGTTGAGGTCGATGAGCGTCGCGTCGTCCTGCTGGTTGTGGAGCGACTTGCCGGCGTCCATCTCCAGGTGCAGGCGGGTGATGCCGATGCCGCGCGTCGTCCCGTCCGGCATGTCGAGGGTGAGTTCGCCCTTGCCCACGATCGGGTGGGCGTACTGGCTGATCTGGTAGCCGGCGGGCAGGTCCGGGTAGAAGTAGTTCTTGCGCTCGAAGACGGACTCCCGGTTGATCTCGGCCTTGAGCCCGAGCCCGGTCCGCACCGCCTGCTCGACGCAGTAGCCGTTGAGGACGGGAAGCTGCCCCGGCATCCCGGCGTCGACCGGCGATACCTGCGCGTTGGGAGCGGCGCCGTAGGCGGTGGCGGCGCCGGAGAACAGCTTCGCGTTCGACGTCACCTGGGCGTGGACCTCGAGGCCGACGACGATCTCCCAGACGCCCGTATTGCCTTGGATCTCGTAGCCCATCAGGCCGCCTCCCCCAGGCCGTAGGGAAGGAGGCCGAAGCCGGCAGCATTCTCGATCGCCCTGCCCACGTTCAGGACCGTGGCCTCGTCCCACGCCTTGCCGATCACCTGGAGGCCGAGCGGCAGGCCGTCGCCCGAGAGCCCGGCGGGAACCGAGAGGGCGGGCAGCCCGGCCAAGTTGACGGGCACGGTGAACACGTCGTTCAGGTACATGGCGACCGGGTCGTCCATCTTCTCCCCGCCCCTGAAGGCGGCGGTCGGGGTGGCGGGGGCGAGGATCGCGTCGACCTGTCCGAAGGCGCGGTCGAAGTCCTCCTTGATGAGCCGGCGCACCTTCTGCGCCTTCAGATAGTAGGCGTCGTAGTAGCCGGCCGAGAGCACGTAGGTGCCGATCAGGATGCGGCGCTTGACCTCGTCACCGAAGCCGGCGGCGCGGGTCTTCTCGTAGGTCTCGCGCAGGTTGCGGCCCTCGACGCGGAGGCCGAAGCGCATCCCGTCGTAGCGGGCGAGGTTGGACGACGCCTCGGCGGGGGCGATGATGTAGTAGACGGGAAGCGCGTACTTCGTGTGCGGCAGGGAGACCTCGACGGTCTCGGCGCCCCTGGCCCGCAGCCAGTCGGCACCCTCCTGCCACAGGGCTTCGATCCGGCCGTCCATCCCCTCCATGCGGTATTCCTTAGGGATGCCGATCCTCAATCCCTGCACGTCGCCGCTCAGGCCCTTGGACCAAGCGGGCACGGGGAGGTCGGCCGAGGTGGCGTCCAGCGGGTCGAACCCGGCCATCGCCTCCAGCATCAGGGCGCAGTCCTCGACCGTGCGCGCCATCGGCCCGGCTTGGTCGAGCGAGGAGGCGAAGGCGACGATGCCGAGGCGCGAGCAGCGGCCGTAGGTGGGCTTGATCCCGACCGTACCGGTGAACGCGGCCGGCTGGCGGATCGATCCCCCCGTGTCGGTGCCGGTGGCGCCGAGGCACAAGCGGGCGGCGACGGCGGCGGCGGACCCGCCCGAACTGCCGCCGGGCACGAGGGCGGCGTTCTCGCCCTTGCGGGTCCAGGGGTTGCGCACGCCCTTGTGGTAGGAGGTCATGTTGGAGGAGCCCATGGCGAACTCGTCCAGGTTCGTCTTGCCGAGGCAGACGGCGCCCGCTTCCCAGAGCTTACGGGACACCGTGCTCTCGTAGGGGGGGACGAACCCGTCCAGGATGTGCGAGCCCGCCGTCGTCAACACGCCCTCGGTGCAGAACAGGTCCTTGATGGCGATGGGTAGGCCCTCCAGGAGCCCGCCCTCCCCCTTGGCGAGGCGCCGATCGGAGGCTTGCGCCATCGCCATAGCCTTGTCGGCCGTCTCGGTGACGAAGGCGTTCAGGTCGCGGTGGCGGGCCATCGCGCCCAGGTGCGCTTGGGTGAGTTCGACCGCGGTGAAGTCCTTGGCCGCGAGGCCCGCCTTCGCCGCCGTCAGGGTGAGGGTGGTGAGGTCCTGCATCGGCCTACTCCACCACTTTCGGCACGACGAAGTAGGCGCCGTGCGCCTTCGGCGCGTTCGCCGTGATCGCCTCCGCCGCACCGCCGTCCGTGACTTCGTCCGCCCGCCAATGGCGCTCGATCGGCATCACGGCGCGCAAGGGCTCGACGTTGTCCGTATCGACCTCGTTCAACTGCTCGATCCAGCCCATGATCGTGGACAGTTCGCCGCTGAGGGCTTCCTGCTGGCTCTCGGGCACCGCAATGCGGGCGAGGGCCGCGATGCGGGCGACGGTGGCCTTGTCGAGCGACATGGGGCGGGGCACCTTGCTGGATGGGAAAGAAAAGGGGCCGAAGGAACGCCGTTCGGCCGTTGCGCGAAAGCTAGTCAGATTGCCCCTCCATGACAACCGGCGCGCGTTCGCGCTCGCTTTGCCGCCCAGGGGCTCGCTCCTCGGCCTCGACCTGTCGAAGCGGCGAATCGGGGTCGCCGGGACCGACGCGGAGCGTCGCCTCGTCACGCCGCTCCTCACGCTGAAGCGCAAGGGGTTCGACGACGACCTAAGACGGATCGCGGCCATCGGCGTCGAGCGGAGCGCCGTCGGGCTCGTCCTCGGCCTGCCGCTCAACATGGACGGCAGCGAGGGGCCGATGGCCAAGGGGATGCGGGAGGAAGCGGCCAGGATCGAGGCCGCCTTCCCCGTCCCCCTCCTCCTCCAGGACGAGCGCCTCACGACCGAGGCGGTGAAGCAGGCGATCCTGGAGGGCCGGGTGCGCCGGCCGAGGCCGGGCGAGGCGACCGACCACCTCGCGGCGGCCGTGATCCTGGAGGACGCGCTGCGGGGCATGGGATGAGGCGGCTTGCCAACGGGAGCGGCCCAACCTAAGTTGCGCCGCGCTATATCAAAACGGGGTACGCCGATGCCGCAGGTCCGCCGGGTCATCCCGATCGTACCCTTGATGCCGATCTTCATGCTCGCCTTCGGCGGGGTCGCCGGCGCGCAGCAGCCGCCGGGCGGGGCCGACGCGCCGCCGCCGGCGGTGACGGTCGAGCCGGCGCGCGAGGCCGACATCAAGCCACAGACCGAGTTCTCGGGCCGCGTCGAGGCGGTCGACAAGGTGGAGCTTCGCGCCCGCGTCGAGGGCTTCCTGGAGGCACGCCTGTTCGAGGAGGGCGCCGAGGTCGAGAAGGGGCAGAAGCTCTTCACGATCGAGAAAGGCCCCTACGAGGCTTCGCTCGCGGAGGCCCAGGCGGCGCTCGCCAGCGCCAGGGCCGATTACGACCTCGCCCAACAGGAGCAGAAGCGCCAGAAGGAGCTGGTGAGCCGCCGCGCCGTGGCGCAGGCGCAGCTTGACCAAGCCAACGCCCAGCTGGCCGGCGCCGAGGCCGCGATCAAGAGCCGGGAGGCGGCGCTTCGGACGGCGCAGCTCAACGTCTCCTACACCGACATCAAGGCGCCGATCGACGGCAAGATCGGCCGCGCCGCCTACTCGGTGGGCGATCTGGTCGGGCCGTCGAGCGGGCCGCTCGCCACCATCGTCAGCCAGGATCCCATCTACGCCACCTTCACGATCACCCAGCGCCAATTGCTCCAGGCCCGCCAGGAGATGCGGGACGAGGGGGTCGACCCCAGCCGGTTCACGATCAGGCTGCGCCTCGCCGACGGCAGCCTCTACGACAAGACCGGCACGATCGGCTTCATCGGCAACCAGGTCGACCCGAACACCGACTCGCTCACCGTCCGGGCGAAGCTGCCCAACCCCGACGGCGACCTGATCGACGGCCAGCTGGTCCAGGTCATCGCCGAGACTGAAAAGGCGAGCCAAGTCCTCGTCGTGCCGCAGAAGGCGGTGGGGCTCGACCAGATCGGCCGCTACGTCCTCACCGTCGGCAAGGACGATACCGTGGCGCAGACCAGGGTCGAGGTCGGCGAGACCACGGGTCCCGACGTCATCGTCACCAAGGGGCTGAAGCCCGGCGACCTTGTCATCACCGAGGGGCTGCAAAAGGCGCGGCCGGGGAGCAAGGTGAACCCCACCCGGAAGGGGGAGACCCCCGCTGCCGCCACGGGTGCTGGGCAGAAGAAGCCAAGCGCGGGCGGCGCGTCGGCGGCCGAGGGCTAGGGCGATGATCTCCGACGTCTTCATCCGCCGGCCGCGCCTCGCCGCCGTGATCTCGATCGTCATCACGCTCGCCGGGGCGATCTCGCTCCTGAGCATCCCGGTGGCGCAGTTCCCAGACATCGTGCCGCCGCAGGTGCAGCTCCAGGCGCGCTACCCCGGCGCCAGCGCCGAGATCGTCGAGGCCACGGTCGGGCAGGTCATCGAGAGCCAGATGGTCGGCGTCGACGGCCTGCTCTACATGAGCTCGACCAGCGGCAACGACGGCTCCTACTCGCTCAACCTCAGCTTCAACGTCGGCACCGATCCCGACATCGCCGCCGTCAACGTCCAGAACCGCCTGCAACTGGCGGAACCCCTCCTGCCCGAGGTGGTGACCCGGCAGGGCGTCACGGTGAAGAAGCAGTCGTCCGGCTTCCTCCTCTTCCTCACCCTCACCTCGCCCGACGGCCGCTTCGACAACCTGTTCCTCAACAACTACGCACGCATCAACATCCTCGACCAGATCAAGAGCGTGGACGGGGTCGGCGACGTGCTGCTCTTCGGACAGGCCGACTACGCGATGCGGGTCTGGATCGACCGCCAGCGCCTGAGCAGCTTCGGCCTCATGCCGAGCGACGTGGTGGAGGCGCTTCAGGCGCAGAACATCCAGGCCGCCGTCGGCCGGATCGGCGGGGCGCCCTACGTCGAGGACCAGCAGGTCCAGCTCAACATTCAAAGCCAGGGGCGGCTCGAATCGCCGGATCAGTTCGCGGACATCATCGTCCGCGCCAACCCGGACGGCTCGTTCGTTCGGATCAAGGACGTGGCCAGGGTCGAGCTCGGCGCCCAGCAGGCGGACACGGTGGCCCGCTTCAACGGCCAGCCGGCGGCGCTCATGGGCGTCTCGCAGTCGCCGGGTGCCAACTCGGTCAACGCGGGATCCCAGGTGAAGGACCTGCTGGAGACCCTCTCCAAGCGCTTCCCCGAGGGGATGAAGTACGAGATCGCCTTCGACGCCACGACCTTCGTGCGCTCGTCGATCGAGGAGGTCGCCATGACCCTCCTCGAGGCCTTCGTCCTCGTCGTCGTCGTCGTCTTCCTGTTCCTCGGCAACGCGCGGGCGACGATCATCCCGATCCTGGCCGTGCCGGTCTCCCTGATCGGCACCTTCGCCGTCATGCTGGTGCTCGGCTACTCCGCCAACACCATCTCGCTCCTCGCGCTCGTGCTCGCCATCGGCATCGTCGTCGACGACGCGATCGTCGTCGTCGAGAACGTCGAGCGGGTGCTGGAGGAGAACCCGGACATGGCCGTGCACGACGCGGTCCATCGGGCGATGGGCGAGATCACGGCACCCATCCTCGCCATCACCCTCGTCCTCCTCTCGGTCTTCGTGCCCGTGGCCTTCATCCCCGGCACGACGGGCCTCCTCTTCCAGCAGTTCGCCATCGTCGTTTCGGTGGCGATGCTGATCTCGGCGCTCAACGCCCTCACCCTCTCGCCCGCCTTGTGCGCCGTGTTCCTCAAGCACACGAAGAACAAGGGCAAGGGGCCGATGCGCTACGTGCTCGGCACGATCGACCGGGCGAACCGGGGCTACGCCTGGGCGGTCAGAAAGCTCGTCGGGGTCGCCGTCGCCGTCGCCCTCGTCCTGGTGGGGTTCCTCGCCCTCGACGCCTACCTGTTCCGCACCGTGCCGACCGGCTTCCTGCCCTCCGAGGACCAGGGCGTGTTCTTCGCCCAGGTCCAGTTGCCCGAGGCAAGCTCGCTCAACCGCACCATCGACGTCCTGGGGCAGGCGCGCGAGCAGTTGAGTTCGATCCCCGGCGTGCAGTCGGTCACCACCGTCTCCGGCTTCAGCTTTCTCGATGGAACCTCGAAGTCGAACGCCGGCTTCGCCGTCACCCTCCTCAAGCCGTTCGACGAGCGGAGCTTTCCCCAGGAGGGGGTCGATGCCATCATCGGCCAGGCCTTCGGACGGCTGCAAGGGATCCAGGAGGCGACGGGCTTTCCCTTCAACCTGCCCCCCATCATCGGCCTCGGGCAGGCGGGCGGCTTCGAGTTCCAGCTCCAGGACACGCAGGGCGGCAGCCCGGAGGACCTGGGCGCCGTCGCCCGCGGGCTCATCGTCGCGGCGAACCAGGACCCCCGCCTCACCCAGGTGTTCACGAGCTTCAACGCCGAGACGCCGCAACTCTTCCTCGACGTCGACCGCGACAAGGCGATCCGCCTCGGGCTCACCTTGGCCGAAGTCTACCAGACCCTCCAGACGACCCTCGCCGGCACCTACGTCAACGACTTCAACCTGTTCGGCCGCTCCTGGCAGGTGAAGGTCGAGGGCGAGGCCGGCGACCGGACGCAGGTTCAAGATATCCTCAACATCCAGGTGCGCAGCAGCACGGGGGCCATGATCCCCGTGCGGGCGTTCGCCTCGGTGCGCGAGATCCTGGGTCCGCAGACGATCCAGCGCTTCAACAACTTCCGCTCGGTGACGATTCAGGGCTCGGCCGCGCCCGGCGTCAGCTCCGGCGAAGCCATCGCCGCGATGGCCGACATCGCGTCCAGGAACCTGCCGACGGGCTACGCCTACGAGTGGAGCGGCACGGCCCTGCAGGAGCTGCAGTCGGCGGGCCAGACGCCGATCATCCTCTCGCTCGCCGTGCTGTTCGCCTTCCTGTTCCTCGTCGCCCTCTACGAGAGCTGGACGATCCCGATCCCGGTCCTCCTCTCGACGGGGGTGGCGGTCGCGGGCTCGCTCACCGCCGTGTGGCTGGCCGGCTTGCAGAACAACGTCTACGTGCAGATCGGCCTCGTCGTCCTGATCGCGCTGGCCGCTAAGAACGCGATCCTCATCGTCGAGTTCGCCAAGGAGCGCCGCGAGGAGGGCCATTCCCTCAAGGAGGCGGCCGAGATCGGCGCCCGCCAGCGGTTCCGCGCCGTCATGATGACCTCGTTCGCCTTCATCGCGGGTCTGATCCCGCTCGTGGTCGCCAGCGGGGCCGGGATGGCGAGCCGGCGCAGCGTCGGCACGTCGGTCATGGGCGGGATGCTGGCGGCGTCGCTCATCGGCATCTTCCTGATCCCTTCCCTCTACGTCGTCTTCGAGTGGATGCGCGAGCGCACCCACCGCATGGTCGGCAACGACATCCGGCCCGAGAGCGAGCGGGGAGAGAAGGCGAAACCCAAGGACGAGCCGCGGCTTGGCCCGGAGGAGCGAGGCGGCACCGGGGCGAAGGCCCTGCCGGCGGAGTAGGCTTTACCCTTCCAGGATCGCCTTCAGGTCGTAGGGGCAGGTGTCGGGCAGCTTGCCTGCCGCCTCGGCCTCGCCCTCCGCCTCCAAAGCGAGCGCCGCCTGCTCGCGGGCCTGGGCGTAGAGGCGGGGCAGACGGCCCTCAAGGTCCTTGCGCAGCGTCGGCGTGAGAGCGTCGTCGATCTCGGCGCGGGCCGAGACGACCGTGCGCCGCCAGCCGGCGCGGGGGGCTTCGGCGGGGGAATGATCGAGCTTCAGGAGGTGCTCGACGACGCGGCGGACTTGGCTGCGAAGCAGGTTGCGCTGTGCCTTGCCCAAATCTTCCACCTCGTCGGCGAGACGGTCCAGGTCGAGCGGCCCGTTCCAGCGCCGCGCGACGAGGTCGCGCATAAGGGCCGCCTGCCGCCTCGTCCAGGCGTGGAAGTCCTCGTCGTAGAGGCTCGTGCTGTCTTCTTGCATGGCCGTACCGCTCGACGGTTCGATGAAACCCTTGCCGCTACAAGCTAGCACACTTGCGGCAAAGGTATGCTGCCGGTGCCGCAGAAAGAATCGAGGACGAACGCCCCTCTTGCAGCCCGCGGTTGCGCTTCATTGCGGCAACAGCCAGGATGCGGCGGCGAAGGAGAGACAATGTTCACGCTGCACGAACTCGGCGAGGCCGTGGGGATCGTCCGGGACGCGATCCCGCCGACACCGGCTTATAGGTGGCCGCTCCTCGCCGAGCGCGCCGGGCTCGAGGTCTGGGTCAAGCACGAGAACCACACGCCCACCGGCGCCTTCAAGGTGCGGGGCGGGCTCGTCTACATGGCGCGGCGCAGGGCGGCGGGCGGGGTCATCGGCGCGACGCGGGGCAACCACGGGCAGAGCCTCGCCTTCGCGGGACGGGGGGCGGGCGTTCCCGTCGCCATCGTCGTGCCGCACGGCAACAGCGCCGAAAAGAACCGGGCGATGCGGGCACTCGGCGCCGAGCTGATCGAGCACGGGCACGACTTCGACGCCGCCAGGGCCGAGGCGGGGCGCCTCGCGGCCGAGCGGAGGCTGGAGATGGTGCCGTCCTTCCACCCCCACCTCGTCCAGGGGGTCGCCACCTACGCGCTCGAACTGTTCCAGACCGTGCGGGACCTGGACGCGGTCTACGTGCCGATCGGCCTCGGCTCCGGGGTCTGCGGGCTCATCCGCACCCGCGACCTCCTGGGGCTCAGGACCGAGATCGTCGGCGTCGTCACCAAGGGGGCGCCCGCCTACGCCCGCTCGATGGAGGCCGGCCGCGTCGTCGGCTCGGGCCAAGCCCGCACCTTCGCCGACGGCTGCGCCGTGCGGGTGCCGGACCCGGAAGCGTTCGCCGTCATCCAGAAGGGTGCGGCCCGAGTCGTCGAGGTCGACGACGACGCGGTGGCGGACGCGATCCGCGCCTTCCACGAGGACACCCACAACACGGCCGAAGGGGCGGGCGCGGTCGGGCTCGCGGGGCTTCTCCAGGAGCGCGACCGGTTGCGAGGGAGGCGGGCGGCAACGATCCTCTGCGGGGGCAACATCGACCGGCCGGTGCTGGCGAAGGTGCTGGCGGGGGAGACGCCGGCGCCGTTCTAGCGCCGTGCCGTCACGCTTCGCGTCCGCTAGGCGCGGGGCCTTTTTTCCTCTTTTTTCATGAGTTTAAGGGTGGATTACGCGGCGTACCGGCCGAGGACGTGGCCGGCGAGGTAGAGGGAGCCGCAGACGAGGGCGACGAGGGGGGCGGACGACCTGTCGACGATCCCCTGGACGGCGGCCTCGACCGAGGGGGCGGCGTGGGCGGCAAGGCCGAGCCGGGCGGCGGCGTCCCGGATCGCTTCGGCGGGAAGCGCGTGCGCTTCGCCGGGGATCGTGACCCCCGTGACGCTCGCGGCCAGGGGGCGGAGCGGGGCGAGGTAGCCGCCCGTGTCCTTCGTGTCGAGCATCCCCACGACGAGGTGGATGGGCCGTCCCTGGGCGAGCGCGGGCAGGCTCGCGGCGAGCGCCTGCCCCGCCGCTGGATTGTGCCCGCCGTCGAGCCAGAGGCCGCTGCCGGGGGGGAGGAGCCGGGCGAGCGGGCCGTCGTGCAGGCGTTGCAGGCGGGCGGGCCAGCTTGCGGCACGCAGCCCTTCGGCGACGGCGGCCCCGCCGACGCCGAGGTCGAAGGCAGCCATCGCGGCAAGCCCGGCGTTCTCGACCTGCCAGACCCCGGCGAGCGCGGGGCCGGGCAGGAGGGTCTCCCCGTCCGGGCGGACGAGGCGGAGGCCCCCGCCCTCGGCGGCGATCCGCCAGTCGCGGCCGTGCGCCTTCAAAGGCGCGCCCAGGGCGGCGGCCTTCGCGGCGAACACCGCCAGCGCCGCGTCGGGCTGCGGGCCGGCGATGACGGGGACGCCGGGCTTGATGATCCCGGCCTTCTCGCCCGCGATCTTCTCGATGGTATCGCCGAGATAGGATTCATGGTCCATCGAGACCGGCGTGAGGAGGACGAGCCTCGGGTTTTCCACGACGTTGGTCGCGTCGAGCCGGCCACCGAGGCCGGTTTCGAGGAGGAGGATGTCGGCGGGGGTCTCGGCGAACGCGAGGAAGGCGGCGGCCGTCGTGATCTCGAAGAAGGTGATCGGCTCGCCTGCGTTCGCCCGCTCGCAGGCCGCCAGCGCGTCCCGCAGGCGATCCTCGTCGATCGGACGGCCGTGGAGGAGGATGCGCTCGTTGAAGCGGACGAGGTGCGGCGAGACGTAGCGGTGGACCCGCCGGCCGGCGGCCGTGAGCATGGCGTCGAGCATGGCGAGCGTCGAGCCCTTGCCGTTGGTCCCGGCGACGTGGACGACGGGCGGCAGGCGGCGCTCGGGGTGGCCGAGACGGTCCAGCAGCCGCTCGACCCGGCCGAGCGAGAGGTCGATCGCCTTCGGGTGGAGGTCGTGGAGGCCGGCGAGGATGTCGTCCGCCGCCAGATCAGCCATCGGTGTCAGCCATCGGCGTCCTCGGCGACGGCGGGCTCCGGGGCGGGCAGTTGAAGCACGGGCTCCGGGGGCGCCGAGCGCGGCCGGTCGTGCATGAGGAGGCCGAGGATCCGGGCGAGCGTCGCCGGCAGGTCGAAGCGGTGGACGACCATGTCGACCATGCCGTGCTCCAGGAGGTATTCGGCGCGCTGGAAGCCTTCCGGCAGCTTTTCCCGGATCGTCTGCTCGATGACGCGGGCGCCGGCGAAGCCGATCATGGCGCCCGGTTCGGCGACGTGGACGTCGCCCAGCATGGCGAACGAGGCGGTGACGCCGCCCGTCGTGGGATCGGTGAGGAGGACGACGTAGGGGAGCCCCGCCTCCTTCACCTCGTCGACGGCGATCGTCGTCCTGGCCATCTGCATGAGCGAGATGGCGCCCTCCTGCATCCTGGCCCCGCCGCTCGCGGTGACGACGACGAAGGCGGCGCGGCGCTCGACCGCGGCGCGGGCCGCGGTGACGAAGCCCTCGCCGAGCCCCGCCCCCATCGAGCCACCCATGAACTCGAAGTTCATGCAGGCGACGACGGCGGGCAGGCCCCCGATCAGGCCGTGCGCGGCCTCGATCGCGTCCAGGGTCTTCGTCTTCGCCTGCGCCTCCTTGAAGCGGTCGGCGTAGCGCTTAAGGTCGCGGAACTTGAGGGGGTCGGCCGGCGCCTTGGGCAGGTCGATCGCCTCGAAGGCGCTGGCGTCGAACAGGGCGTTGAAGCGGTGGTCGGGGCCGACCCGCATGTGGTGGTCGCAGTGCGGGCAGACCTTCTGGTTCGCCTCCAGGTCGCGGTAGAAGACCATGCGCTCGCAGGACGGGCACTGGCGCCAGAGGTTCTCCGGCACGTCGGCCTTGCTGCTGGAGCGCACCAGGGCCTGGAACTTCGGCCGGACGTAGGAGGTCAGCCAGTTCAAGGGGTCCGCGCCCCCCGCACGGCTTCGGCAAGATCGCGCACCTTGCCGAGCACGGCGTCGACGAGGCCGGGGCCTGCGGCGTCGCCGTCGAGGTTCCGGCGGACCAGATCGACGAGGGCCGAGCCGACGACGGCGGCGTCGGCCTGCCTTGCAATCTCGGCCGCCTGGGCGGGCTCGCGGATACCGAAGCCGACGCCGACGGGAAGATCCGTGTGCCGCTTGAGGCGGGCCACGGCCTCGCCGACGCGCGTGGCGACGGGGGCGGCCGCCCCCGTGATGCCGGTGATCGAGACGTAGTAGATGAAGCCCGCCGTGTTGGCGAGGACGGCGGAGAGCCGGGCGTCGTCGGTCGTCGGCGTGGCGAGGCGCACGAAGGCGAGGCCCTTGTCGAGCGCGGGCAGGCAGAGTTCGCCGTCCTCCTCGGGGGGAAGGTCAACGACGATCAGCCCGTCGACCCCGGCGTCGATCGCGTCGTCGAGGAAGCGCGTGGGGCCGTAGCGGTGGATCGGATTGTAGTAGCCCATAAGGATGACGGGGGTAGCGTCGTCGTCCCGGCGGAAGGCGCGGACCAGGTCGAGGAGGCGGGGAAGGGTCATCCCGGCCTTCAGCGCCCGCAGGTTCCCGGCCTGGATCGAGGGGCCGTCCGCCATCGGGTCGGAGAACGGCATCCCGATCTCGATCAGGTCGGCGCCCGCTTCGGGCAGGCCCCGGATCAGCTTGAGCGAGGTCTCGGGGTCGGGGTCGCCGCCGCAGAGGAAGGTGACGAGGCCGGCGCGGCCTTCGGCCCTGAGGTCGGCGAAGCGCCCTTCGATGCGCTCCCTCACAAGGACATCCCCATGCGGTCGGCCACGGTGTGGATGTCCTTGTCGCCCCGGCCGCAGAGGTTCATCACGACGATCTGCTCCTTGTCCATGCGGGGCGCCTCCTTGATGACCTGGGCCAGCGCGTGCGCCGGCTCCAGCGCCGGCAGGATGCCTTCCAGCCGCGAGCAGGTCTGGAAGGCGTCGAGCGCCTCCCGGTCGGTCGCCGACGCGACCTCGATCCGGCCCACGTCCTTCAGCCACGAGTGCTCGGGGCCGATGCCGGGGTAGTCGAGCCCGGCCGAGATCGAGTGCGGCTCGACCACCTGCCCGTCGCCGTCCTGCATCAGATACGAGCGCGAGCCGTGCAGCACGCCCGGCGTGCCCGCCGTCATCGCGGCGGCGTGGCGCCCGGTGTCGATGCCGTCGCCGGCCGCCTCGACGGCGACGATCCTGACCTCGGGGTCGTCGAGGAAGGGGAAGAACAGCCCCATCGCGTTCGAGCCGCCGCCGACGGCGGCAACCAGAAGGTCGGGAAGGCGGCCTTCCGCCTCCAGGACCTGCGCCTTCGCCTCCTCGCCGATCACCGCCTGGAAGTCGCGGACCATCATGGGGTAGGGGTGCGGCCCCGCCACCGAGCCGATGATGTAGAAGGTGTCCCCGACGTTCGTCACCCAATCCCGCAAGGCCTCGTTCATCGCGTCCTTGAGCGTGCGCGAGCCGGACGAGACGGGGCGGACCTCTGCCCCGAGGAGGCGCATCCGGAACACGTTCGGCTTCTGCCGCTCGATGTCCTTCTCGCCCATGTAGACGACGCATTCCAAACCCAGCTTCGCCGCGACCGTGGCCGTGGCGACGCCGTGCTGCCCCGCCCCCGTCTCGGCGATGATCCGCTTCTTGCCCATGCGCCGGGCGAGGAGGATCTGGCCCACGGTGTTGTTCACCTTGTGGGCGCCGGTGTGGTTCAGCTCGTCGCGCTTGAAGTAGACCTTGGCGCCGCCGAGTTCGGCCGTCAGCCGCTCGGCGAAATAGAGTGGCGACGGGCGGCCGACGTAGTCCTTCAGCCACGCCTTCAGCTCGCGGTCGAAGGCGGGGTCGGCCTTGGCCTCCTCGTAGGCCCGCTCCAGGGCCAGAATGTTCGGCATCAGCGTCTCGGCGACGTAGCGCCCGCCGTAGATGCCGAAATGGCCGCCCTCGTCGGGGCCGGCGCGAAAGCTGTTCGGGATCGTCTTGGCCGGTTCAGCCATGTATCCTGCCTTCGGCTTGATGACTCTCGGGAAGCGACGCCGCGAGGTCGAGGAACGCTTGCAGACGGGCGAGGTCTTTTCGTCCGGGCGCGGATTCGACCCCGGACGACACGTCGACGGCGGCGGCGCCGGACAGGGCGGCCGCCATTCCTAGATTGTCGGCGGCAAGCCCGCCCGCAAGGAGCCAGGGGCGGGCGAACGAGCGGCCCCGCAGCAGGCGCCAGTCGAAGGCGTGGCCGTTGCCGCCCGGAAGGGCCGCCCCCTTCGGCGCCTTGGCGTCGAACAGGAAGAGGTCGGCGGCGTCCGCGTAGGCGGACGCGGCGTCGAGGTCGGTTGCCTCGGCGATGGCGAGCGCCTTCATCACCCGCAATCCCGTCCGCGCCCGGACGGCGGCCGTGCGCTCGGGGCTCTCCTTGCCGTGGAGCTGGACGACCGCGAGCGGCACCTTGGCCAGCACGGCGTCGAGCCACGCGTCGTCCGGGTCGACGAACACGCCCACGAGCGGCAGGTCGAAGGGCGCCGCCCGCGCAAGCCCGGCCGCCTCGTCCGGGACGAGCGCGCGGGGCGAGGGCGGGAAGAACACGAGCCCAATATAAGCGGCACCCCCGGCCGCCGCCGCCCCGACCTCCGCCGGGCGGCACAGCCCGCAGACCTTGACCAGGACGCCCATCAACCGCTCCTCGCCCCAGCGAGCAGATGCCGCGCCGCGAGGGCGGGGTCGGGTGCCCCCGTGATCGGACGGCCGACGACGAGGACGTCGGCGCCGGCGGCCAGCGCCTCGGTGGGCGTCATCGTCCGCTTCTGGTCGTCGCCCCTCGAAGCGGGACGGATGCCGGGGACGACGAGCAGGGGCGCCCGGCCGAACCGTTCGCGCAAGGGGGCCACCTCGCGCGGCGAGCAGACGAGCCCGCCGACGCCGGCCCCAAGCGCGGTGTCGGCGAGGCGGAGCACTTGGTCGGACACGCCGCCCGCGACCCCTGCGGCCCGAAGGTCGGCGTCGTCGAGGCTGGTGAGCACGGTGACGGCAAGCACCGTCCGCCCGTCGCCGGCTTCGGCCGCCGCCGCTTGCAGCATCGCCCGCCCGCCGCCCGCGTGGACGGTAAGGTAGGCTATCGGCAGGGCGTTCAGCGCCCGCACCGCCCCCCCCACCGTGTTCGGGATATCGTGCAGCTTCAGGTCGAGGAACACAGGCAGGCCAAGATCCGCCACCGCCCGCACGGCCTTGCCCCCGTGCGCGGCGAAGAGTTCGAGCCCGACCTTCAGCCCGCCCACGCCGCTTCCCAGGGACCGCCCAAGGGCGAGCGCCGCGCCGAGGTCGGGGCGGTCGAGGGCGCAGAACAGGGGGTTCGGGAGGGAGGGCAAGGCTTCGACCAGGGGCGGCGGGAAGGGATCAGGCGGGGCTTATAGCAAGCCGCCATCCGAAGCAAAAGCCGCATCCGGCTCCCGTCGCTCGGGTTCGTTTGGCAAAACGATTCGCCTCCGCCGGCGCGGGGCCTTCCCCTTTTTCCGCGTGTGGACCCCGGTTCGTTCGCGTCGGCTTCGCCCTTCGCCGCGGCGCTTTTCCATGCCCCGGGTTCGTTCGTGCAGAAGGTGGGCGCGGATCGCATGAGGTTCGGCATGGGACCGGCTCCAGGCACTCGGGGTGCCGGGAGGATAGCATGGGCATGGGAATAAAGACAAAGTTTCGGTCAGGCGGACAGGGAGGCGAGGCCGCGTACCAGCGCGGCGAGGGCGCGCCGGAGCAGGGACAGAAGGAGGAGGGGGGCGGCGAACAGGACGGTCCAGAGGTGCAGCGCCTCGACCGCCAGCCGCCAGGGTGTGTGCCCCGTCGGCCAGAAGAGCTCGTAGGCCAGGGCGACGAGGGCGAGGCTGGCGAGAAGGTAGAGGGCAGGAAAACGGCGCATCGTGAGAAAAACCATCGCTGGTAACGCTTTGTTAGGTTTAGCCCAACTAGAACCGTTCGTGCCGACCATCCCCCTTGCGCCATACGGGGGGACATGTTAGGATCAAAATCTTATAACCGCGTGAGGTGTCCCGTGCCTGAAGCCGCCCTTTCGACCCAGAACCCCATCCCCCGCCTCGTCAGCCGCCAGACCGGCCAGGGCGTCGAGATCCTGCACATCGAGGAGCGCCAGGGCGAGGAGCGCATCCTCGTCGAGTACGAGGGCGGCGGGCGGGGCTACCTGCACCGCAAGGACCTCGCGGTCTGCATGGGGTATGCCGTGATGCCCGACCGCGCCGTCGACCTCGCCCCCGCCTGACGGCCCGCGTCAGCGGCGGGCCGTGAGCAGGGCGGAGGAGGCTCGTTCGTCGCCCGTGCCCCCGCCCGCTAGGGTCTCGACGATGCGCCCGGCCTCGATCCGGCAGACGCGGTCGGCGATGTCGAGGAACTCTTCCCGGTGGGTCACGGCGATCACCGTCATCCGGCCCTTGAGCGTGGCGACGCGCTCGGCGATGGCGCGGCCGGTCGCGGGGTCGAGGGCGCTCGTCGCCTCGTCGAGGATGAGGAGGCGCGGGTTCTTTGCCAGCGCCCTGGCGAGCGCGATCCGCTGGCGCTGCCCGCCCGACAGCTTGGCGCCCCCCTCGCCGACCGTGGCGTCCAGCCCTTCGGGCAGGCGCTCGACGAACGCGAGGGCGCCGGCCGCGTCGAGGGCGGCCACGACCGCCGCGTCGTCGATCTCCACGTCGCCGAGCGTGACGTTGCGGCGGATCGTGTCGTGGAGGAGGTGCAACTCCTGCGGCACGTAGCCGATGCCCCGCCGCCACGCCTCACGGTCGATGCCGTCCAGGGGCCGCCCGTCGACGAGGATCCGTCCGGACGAGGGATCGTGCAGGGCGAGGACGAGGTCGACGATGCTGGTCTTGCCGGCGCCGGACGGGCCGATCAGGACGCTGAGGGCACCCGCCGGGAAGGCCAGCGACACCCCGTGCAGCGTCGGCCGCCCGGCGTGCTGGAGCGTCACCCCTTCGAAGACGATCCCCTCCTCGAGCGGGGGAGACGCTTCCTTGCCCATCGGTTCGGCGATGGCGTCGAGCTCGTCCATCATGGCGCTCATGGCGAAGTAGGCGCTCTCGACCATGACCGCCTGCTGATAGGCTTTTTGCAGCTTGCCGACGTTCGCCGCCGTGCGGGCAAGGACGATGCCGGACACCATGAGCGTCGGCAGGCCGACCGGCCAGAACAGGTGGACGAGGAGGATGATGGCAGCGAAGCTCACGGCGACGAGCGCATCCTGCAACGACGACAGCCCCTCGCGGGCGATGGTCTGGCGGCGCAGCGACTTGCGGACCGCCATGACCCGCTCGTCGAGCAGCCGGGCGAAGCTGCCGCCCCGGCCCATCGCCCGGATCGGCTTCAGGTTGGAAAGGGTGTCGCCCAGGAAGACGAGGAGGCGGTTCTGGTGCTCCGTCTGCTTGCGCCCGGCCCGCTTCGCCACGCCGATGAGCGCGTGCAGGCTGAGGCCGATGAGGAGGCCAAGCCCCAGCGCCGTGAGCGCCAACTGCCAGGAGACGAGGAAGGCGACGCCGATGAACACCACGGTCTGAAGGAAGAGGGCCAGGAGCGTCGCCACCTGGACGTAGGCGAGAGCGGCGCGCTGCGCCTCGCCGCTGACGGCGTTCGTGAACCGGCCGAGCGGCTGGCCCGTCAGATAGGGCCAGCGCACGCGGAGCAGCCGCTCGATCACGCGGCGCCGCAGCTCGGTCATCACCTCGGCCGAGACGTTGCCGATGTGCCGCATGGCAAGGAGGGTGATCCCGGACTTCGCCACCATCGCCAGGGTGGCGACGACGAGGAGTGCCGGCACGGTCGGCTCGATGCCGATCCAGCGAAACCCGTCGATCGCCGACCGCGCCGCCGGCGACGCCGCCTCCGCCCCCCCGCCGACGACGGCGAGCAGGGGGAGCAGGGTTGCGATGCCGATCCCCTCGGTCAGGCTGGCGAGGACGAGGCTCGTCAGCACCGACCAGGGCCGCGAGCCGGGCGCTTCGAGGAAGATGCGGATGAGGTCGCGCATGGGCTCCAGGTGGTGCGAGGAAGGCCGCCGAGGACCCGGATAGCCGAGCCGGGCGAAGCCTGCTACCTGCTTGGGGAAGATTACGCTTCGCGTCCGCCGGC
>JAGRGG010000139.1 GCA_020445645.1 Geminicoccaceae bacterium
TGCCGCTCGCCGTCATCTCGGCCTGGATGCCGTCCAGGACCGAAGCGACCATCAGGTCGCAGTAGAGGTTGATGGCGCGGCTCGCGTCGTCGTTGCCGGGGATCGGGTAGCTGATGCCGGCGGGGTTGGAGTTGCTGTCGACGACGGCGACGATCGGCAGGCCGAGCTTCGTCGCCTCGGTCAGCGCGATCGACTCCTTGTTCGTGTCGATCACGAACAGCATGTTGGGCAGCCCGCCCATGTCCTTGATGCCGCCCAAGGCCCGCTCCAGCTTCGCCTTCTCGCGGTCGAGCTGGAGCAGCTCCTTCTTCGTGAAGCCGCCGCCGCCCTCGGCGAGCTTCGCCTCCAGGTCGCGCAGGCGGCGGATCGAGTGCGAGATCGTCCGCCAGTTGGTCAACATGCCGCCGAGCCAACGGTGGTTAACGTAGTACTGGCCGCAGCGCTGCGCCGCGCGGGCGATCGGCTCCTGCGCCTGCCGCTTCGTGCCGACGAAGAGCACGCGCCCGCCATTGGCGACCACGTCGCGCACGGCCTTCAGCGCCCGGTCCAGCATCGGCACGGTCTGGGTGAGGTCGAGGATGTGGACGCCGTTGCGGGTGCCGAAGATGTAGGGCTCCATCTTCGGGTTCCAGCGCCGCGTCTGGTGGCCGAAGTGGACGCCGGCTTCCAGCAGCTGGCGCATGGTGAAGTCGGGGAATGCCATCCTGGTCGAGTCCTTCGTACCGGTTGTTCCGCCGCGAGCGTCGTGATCCGGCAAGGGCCGGACACCGGTCCAGGGGGCAAGCTGGCCCCCGTCAAGCTCGCGTGAGAGATTCGCGGGCTTATCTATAGTCTGGGGGGTGAAGTTGCAAGCCGTGTGCCGCTCAGCCGGGCGGCAGCGCCGGCAGGCGCCGCAGGAGGTCGTCGCGGCCCGGGCGGAAGTCCGCTTCGATCCAGTCCTCGCGCAGGGCGGCGAGCGCCGCGCCGAGGCGGGGGCCTTCGAGGCCCAGCGCCATGAGGTCGCCGCCGCGCAGCGGGAAGGGCGGCGGCTCGAAGCCCTCGACGGCGCCCAGGGCCGCTTGCAGGTCGAGGGCGTCGGCGCCGGACCCGGCGGCGGCGAGGCGGAGCAGGTCGACGAGGAGGCCGCTTCCGGTCCTTGCGGCCGCGCGGCGCAGCGCCGGGGGGTCGGCGTCGAGGGCGGGCAAGGGGGAGGCCAGCAGGCGCTCCAGGCGGTGCGCCTCGCCCCGGGAGAGCCGCAGCCGATCGACGAGGTCTCCGGCCGCACCCCGGCCACGAACGAGCGCCGCGAGCCGCAGGAGCGGGTCGGATTCGGGGGCGATCTCGATCAGGCGCCGGAGCCGTTCCACGTCGCCGGGGCAACCGAGCAGGCGGGCGAGGATGCCGTCGACCTGCATGACGGCGAGGGTTTCGGCGGCGCGGTCGAGGGCGAGGAGGCGGAACAGCTCCTGGTGCTTGCGCTCGGCCGAGATCGCGTCGAGCCCGGCCCGGAGGCGGCGGCAGGCGTCCCGCGCCGCCTCGTCCATGCCGTCTTGCCCGAAGCGGGCGTGAAAGCGGAAGAAGCGCAGGATGCGAAGAAAGTCTTCTCGAACGCGCCGCTCCGGGTCGCCGACGAAGCGAACGAGGCCGACGACGAGGTCGGCGGCGCCGCCGAAGGGGTCGAACAGCCGGCCGTCGCCGTCGCAGGCGAGCGTGTTGATCGTGAAGTCCCGCCGCGCCGCGTCGGCGACGAAATCGTCGGTGAAGCGCACCTCCGCGTGGCGGCCGTCGCAGGCGGCGTCCTCGCGGAGCGTGGTGATCTCGTAGGAACGCCGGGCGAGGAAGGCCGTCACCGTGCCGTGGCCGAGGCCGGTCGGGACGACGCGAATCCGGGCCTCGCCCAGGAGCGCCATCACGCTTTCCGGCCGTTCCTGGGTGGCGACGTCGATGTCGACCTCGTCGAGGTCGGGGGCGAGGAGGGTGTCGCGCACGCAGCCGCCGATGAAGCGGGCCTCGCGCCCGTTCGCCCCGAGCACGGCCAGGAGGCGGCGGGTTTCGGGCGCCCGCAGCCACGCGGCCCCGGCGAGGGCGGGCGCGATCTCCCCGGAGGCGGGGACCGGGGTCAGGACGGGAGGCCCTCGTCGATGTCGCGCAGCGCCGCGGCGAAGTTGACGATCATCCCGGCCGTCGCCCCCCAGATCTCGTAGTGCTCGAAGGGAACGACGTAGAACTCCCGCCGCCGGCCCTCGCGCTCGAAGGAGCCCCGTCGGTGGTTCGCGGCGTCGAGGACGTGCGCGAGCGGCACCTCGAACAGCTCGTCGACCTCGAACGGGTCGAGCCTGAACGCCACCGGCGGCTCGATCCAGCCGACGACGGGCCAGACGCGAAAGCCGGTCCCGGTGTCGTAGGGCTGAAGCCGGCCGATCACGTCGACCTTCTCCGGGTCGAGCCCGATCTCCTCCTCGGCCTCGCGCAGGGCGGCGTGGACGGCGTCCCGGTCGTCGGGTTCGATCCGCCCGCCGGGGAAGCTGATCTGCCCCGCGTGCGCCGTGAGGTGCGCGGTGCGGCGGGTGAAGAGCACCGTCGGCCCATCCTCGCGGGCGACGATGCCGATCAGGACGGCGGCGGGGCGGCGCTCCGCCGGGCCCTCGTCCTTGAACCCCCGGTCGCCCGCCACGGGCAAGGGCAGCGCGCGGGCGAGCGCGGCCTTGAGGCGGTCCCTCATGCGGGCCCGCCCTCCGCCGGGCCGAGGGGGAAGAACCGGCCGCCGCTCCACACGCCGAGATCGCCGGCCTCGCCGGGCACGGCGAGGTCGGCCAGCTCGTAGAACACGGGCCGCAGGAGCCGCGCTTCCAGCCGGCCGCGGACGAGGAGGTAGGGTACGCCCTCCCGCACCGTCAGCGGGTGGTCGGCGCCGGCCTCGACCCGGTCGTCCAGGTTGGTGCGGAAGGAAAGGCGCTGCGACGCGCCCTCGCCCGTCGCCCGAAGCTCGACGGCGGTGAACGCGGCGTCCTCGACCTCGATCCGCCCCTGCTCCCCCGGCGTGACGAGCCAATGGCTGCCGTCCTCCCGCCGGTGCAGGACGCTGGCCAGGAGGCGGCAGAGCGCCTTGCGCTCGATCCGCCCGCCCTCGTGGTACCACGCCCCGTCGCGGTCGATGCGGATGTCGAAGCGGCCGAGGGGGGCGTCGGGCTTCAGCCGTTGCAGGATCGACTCGGGGTCGAAGGGTCGCCGCTTGCTCATCGCGCACTCTTAACAAAAAGGCCCTGTCCCGGCGGGGGCATCGCGTCTAGCTATCAAGATAGGGGCGAAGGCGCCCGTCACAAACGCGCGGCGGAAGGCATATGGCTTCGGACCACGACATCGAGGCGGCGATCGGCCTGCTGGGGCAGGTGCGAAGCGAGATCGGCCGGGTCATCTTCGGCCAGGACCGGGTCGTCGACGAGACCCTGACCGCGATCCTCTCCGGCGGCCACGCGCTGCTCATCGGCCTGCCGGGGCTGGCCAAGACCCGCCTCGCCGAGACGCTCGGCGCCGTGCTCGGCCTCGACCAGGGCCGGGTCCAGTTCACCCCGGACCTGATGCCGTCGGACATCCTGGGCTCCGAGGTGCTGGAGGAGGGCACCGGCGGGCGGCAGGCGTTCCGCTTCGTCAAGGGGCCGATCTTCACCCGGATCCTGCTCGCGGACGAGATCAACCGGGCGAGCCCGCGCACCCAGTCGGCCCTGCTTCAGGCGATGCAGGAGCACCGGGTGACGGTGGCGGGGCAGACCTACGACCTGCCCTTGCCCTTCCACGTCATCGCCACGCAAAACCCGATCGAGCACGAGGGCACCTACCCGCTCCCCGAGGCGCAGCTCGACCGCTTCCTCCTGCAGATCGACATCGGCTACCCCGACCTGGACGCCGAGCGGCGGATGCTGTTCGCAACGACCACCGACCGCGCCGACCGGGTCCGCCCCGTGCTGGGCCGGGAGCAGGTGGCGGGGCTGCAGGAACTCGTCCGGCGGATGCCGATCGGCGAGGGGCTGGTCGACGCGCTCCTGAAGCTGGTCCGCGAGGGGCGGCCGGGGACGAGCACCCTGCCCGCCGTCCGGGAGCACGTCGCCTGGGGGCCGGGGCCGCGCGCGAGCCAGGCGCTGATGCTCGCCGTGCGCGCCCGCGCCCTCCTGCACGGCCGCCTCGCCCCTTCCGCCGAGGATCTGGCGGCGCTGGCGCCCGCCGTGCTCCGCCACCGCATGGCGGTCTCGTTCCGCGCCCGCACCGAAGGAGTCACCGTCGAGCACGTCATCGAGGCCCTCGTCCGCCATGCCTGCTAGGGGGCCTGCTAGGGGGCCTGCTAGGGGGCCTGCTAGGGGGCCGACGGCGGACGAGGTGGCGGCGGCCCGCGCCGAGGCGGAGGCTTTGAGTCGGGCCTTGCGCGACCTGCCCCGCCCCTCCGGCCAGACGACCGCGTCCCTGTTCGAGGGCGCGCACAGTCAGCGGCGCAGCGGCGTCGGCGAGACGTTCTGGCAGTTCCGGCCCTACCAGCCGGGCGAATCCGCCGGGGCGATCGACTGGCGGCAGTCGGCGCGCGCGCGGCACCACCTCGTCCGCGAGCACGAGTGGCAGGCGGCGCGCACCTACTGGTTCTGGCTCGACGCCTCGGCCTCGATGCGCTTTTCGGGCGATGCCGCCCGGCCGACCAAGCTCGGGCGCGGGCTGGCCCTGCTCCTGACCCTTGCGATGATGGCGGTCGACCAGGGCGAGCGGGTCGGGCTGCTCGGGCGGCAGGACCGGCCCGGCTTCGGCCGCCAGGGCATCGAGCGGCTCTGCCTCGGGCTCGAGGGTCTGGACGACGCCGCCCTGCCGGACGCGGACCGGCTCAGGCTGCAACCCTTCTCCCGGGTCGTCCTCTTCAGCGACTTCCTCCTGCCGGTCGAGGCCGTCGAGGCGGGGCTCGGCAGGCTCGCGGCGGCGCGGACGGGCCCGTCGGCCGTGCAGGTCCTGGACCCCGTCGAGCGGGGCCTGCCGTTCCAGGGGCGCGTTCGCTTCGAGGGGCTGGAGGGCGAGGGCGAGATGCTGATCGACCGGGCCGAGGCGAGCCGGGCCTCCTACAAGGAGGTGCTGGCCGCGCACGACGCCGCCGTCGCCGCCGCGTTCCGCCGCCACGGCGGCGCCTTCGTCCGGCACGGGACGGATGCGAAGACGATGCAGGGCCTGCTCGACTTCCTGCCCCATTCATGGTCGACGGCGGAGGCGTGATGCTGGCGCTCGGACCGCTCGCTTTCCTGAGCCCCTGGCTCCTCCTCGGCCTCCTCGGCCTGCCCCTCGTCCTCATCCTGCTGCGGATCCTGCCCCCCTCGCCCCGCCGCCAGCCCTTTCCGCCGCTGGAGATCCTGCGCCGCGCCAACGTCCTGCCGCCGCGCGCGGCGACGATGCCGTGGTGGCTCCTGCTCCTGCGCCTCCTGGCGCTGGCGTTCATCATCCTCGCCTGCGCCCGGCCCGTCCTCAACCCGGCCGTCGTCCTCGGCGGCACCGGCCCCCTCCTCGTCGTCCTCGACGACGGCTGGGCCGGCGCCGCCAACTGGGCGGCGCAGCGGCAGGCCCTGGCCGAGGCCCTCGATCAGGCGGCGCGGGAAGAGCGGGAGGTCGTGCTCCTGCGGACCGCGCCGGACGAGCGGCCCGCCGCGCTGCAAGCCCAAGGGGCCGCCGTCGTCGCCGAGTCGCTGCCGTCCCTGGCCCCGAAGCCCTGGCCGGTCGACCGCCGGGACGCCCTGGAACGGCTCCGCCGGCTGGGGCTGGAGCGGGCGCAGGTGCTCTGGCTCAGCGACGGGCTCGCCAACGGGCCGGACGGCCTCGAGGCCGCGGTTGGGCTCCACGCGGCGCTGGCCGGACTCGGCGAGGTGAAGCTGATCCAGCCGGCGGCGGGCGAACTCGCCTCCCTCGTCCGGGCGCCGGTCTTCGAGGCGAGGGCGCTGAAAGTGCCGGTCGAGCGGGCGTCGGCCGAGGGGACGGAGCCCTTCACCGTCCTCGCGGAGGACGCCGACGGCGGCGTGCTCGCCCGAACGGGGCTCGACCTGAAGCCTGGGCAGCGGACGGGCGAGGCCGCGTTCGACCTGCCGGGCGACCTGCGGGGGCGCATCGCCCGGATCGCCCTTTCGCCGAGCCGAAGCCTCGGCGACGGCTTCCTCCTCGACAACCGCTGGCGGCCCCGGCGGGTCGGCATCCTCACCCCTTCCGCCGAGGACGCGCGGCCGCTGGTCTCGGACACCTACTTCATCGAGCGCGCGCTGGCCCCCGTCGCCGAGCTGACGCGGGGCACGCTGGACGCGATCCTCAAGGCCGACCCTTCGGTGATCGTCGTGCCGGACCACGGCGCCTTCGACGCGGAGCAGCAAAAGCGGATCGAGACCTGGATCGACGAGGGCGGGGTCCTCCTGCGCTTTTCCGGGCCACGGCTCGCGGCCGCGGAGGGGGACGGCCTCGTGCCCGTGCCGCTGCGCCAGGGCGAACGCTACCTGGGCGGCACCCTGTCCTGGTCCGAGCCCTTGCCGATCGACGATTTCGCGGCCGATGGTCCCTTCGCGGGGCTCGAACCCTCGTCCGAGGCCACGATCCGCCGGCAGGTCCTGGCGGCACCCGGCCCCGACCTCGCCAAGGCGACGCTGGCGAGCCTCGCCGACGGCACGCCGATCGTCACGGGGGTGCAAAGGGGCGGCGGCTGGCTGATCCTCGTCCACACGAGCGCCAACACGAGCTGGAGCGACCTCGCCTTGAGCGGCCTCTTCGTCGACATGCTGACCCGCACCCTGCAACTGGCGCAGGGATCCGCCCCGCGGGCCTCGGCCCGCTGGGAGCTGCGGGACGAACTCGACGCCTTCGGCGCCCTGCGGCCGACCAAGAGGGCAAGCCGCCCGGTCCTCGCCTCCGAGGCGTTCGCCGCGGCCAAGCCCTCGCCTTCGAGCCCGCCCGGCCTCTACGCCCGCGTCACCGACAACGCCGACGGCGGCGAGCGTCGGCTGCTCAACCTGCAACGCGGCCTCGTCGGGCTCGTGCCCCTGGCCGAGGCGGCCGAAACGTTCCCGGCGGGCGAAGGCTACGGCAAGCCCGTCGAGACGCCGCTCGGCCCGGGCGTGCTCCTGGCGGCGCTTCTCCTCCTCCTCGCCGAGACCCTGGCAACGCTTTGGCTGCGCGGCCTGATCCGCCGGCCGGTGGCGATGGCGACGACTTCCTGCCTCCTGCTTCTCGCCTGGAGCGGGGCGGCGGGGGCGCAGCCGGTCGAGGAGCTGGCGCAGACGACGCGCCTCGCCTACGTCGAGACCGGGGTGCCCGCCATCGACGACGCGACGAGGGCCGGCCTCGTCGGGCTGACCCGCGTCGCCCGCCAGCGCACCTCGGTCGAGATGGACGGGCCGGTCGGCATCGATCTGGAGAGCGGCGAGCTCGCCCTTTTCCCCCTCATCTACTGGCCGCTCCGCGCCGATCAGGCCGCCCTTTCCCCGGCGGCGATCGAGCACCTCGCCGACTACATGCAACTGGGGGGGCTCGTTCTGGTCGATACGGCCGACAGCGGGATCGTCCTGCCGAGCCTCGCCGACGAGGGGCCGGGGATGCGGCGCCTGCGCGAGCTGCTGGGCGGGATGGACCTGCCGCCCCTCGTGCCCCTGCCGGCCGACCACGTGCTGACGCGCTCGTTCTACCTCCTCCAGGACGCGCCGGGGCGGGTGAGCGGCGGCACGCTTTGGGTCGATCAGGTGGCGGCGGACGTGAACGACGGCGTGTCGAGCCTCGTCGTCGGCAGCAACGACTGGGCCGGGGCCTGGGCCGAGGACGACTACGGCCGCCCGCTCCTCCCGGTGGTGCCGGGGGGCGAGCGCCAGCGCGAGATGGCAAGGCGCTTCGGGGTCAACTTGGTCATGTACGCACTCACCGGCAACTACAAGACTGATCAGGTCCACATCCCGGCGCTCCTTGAAAGGCTCGGCCAATGACCTCGGCGCAGGTGGCGCTCGACACGTGGCTGCCGCTCTGGCTCGCGGTCCCCCTCGTCCTCGCCGTCCTGGGCCTTGGCGCCCTCCTTCTCCTGCGCCGGGCGCGCGGCGGCTTCTGGCGCTTCGCGCTCCTCGTCCTCGTCCTCTTCGCCCTCCTCGATCCCCGTCTCGTCGTCGAGAACCGGCGGCCGCTCGACGACATCGTCCTCGTCGTGAGCGACCGTTCGCAGAGCCAGGAGGTCGGCGAACGGCGGGCGCGGCAGGCGGAAGCCCTGCGCGCCCTCCGCGAGCGCCTCGCCGCCATGCCGAACGTCGAGGTGCGGGAAGCGGAGATCGAGCAAAGCGAGCGGGGGACGCTCGCCCTCCCGACGATCCAGAACGCGCTCGCCGGCATCGACGAAAAGCGGCTCGGCGCCGTCATTCTCTCAAGCGACGGTCAGGTGGCCGACCTCGGCAAGGCGGCCGGGGACCTCCCCTTCGATGCGCCCCTGCACGTCCTCCTCACGGGGCGGCCGGACGAGCGCGACCGCACGCTCGCCGTCGAGGGGGCGCCGGCCTACGCCCTCGTCGGCGAGCCGTTCCGTATCCGGGTGCGGGCCGACGACCTGCCGGGGGCGACGACGGGCGAGATCGGGCTGCGCCTCCTCCTCAACGGCCGGCCGGTCCAGCGCCGCGCCGTCCGGCCGGGGGAAGAGGCCGCCTTCGACGTGACCCTGGACCGACCGGGGGAGAGCGTCGTCGTCATCGAGGCCGACCCTCTACCGGGCGAGGTGTCGCTGCGCAACAACAGCCGCTTCGTCAAGGTCAACGGCATCCGCGACCGTCTTCGCGTCCTCCTCGTCTCGGGCCAGCCCTATCCGGGGCTCCGCGTCTGGCGCAACGTGCTGAAGGCCGATCCCACGATCGACCTCGTCCACTTCACGATCCTGCGCCCGCCGGAAAAGCAGGACGGGACGCCGATCAACGAGCTGGCGCTGATCGCCTTTCCCTCGCGCGAGCTGTTCGAGGAGAAGCTCGCCGGGTTCGACCTCGTCATCTTCGACCGCTACGCGCGGCGGGGGCTCCTGCCCCTCCTCTACCTCGACAACGTCGCCCGCTACGTCGAGGACGGCGGCGCCCTCCTGGAGGCGGCCGGCCCCGAATTCGCCGAGCCCGCGAGCCTCTACCGCACCCCCCTCGCCCGCGTCCTGCCGGGCCGGCCGACCGGCGAGGTGTTCGAGCGCCGCCTCGTCCCGCAGATCACCGACCTCGGACGGCGCCACCCGGTGACCCAGGCGCTGATCGGCGACGACGGCCAAACCGACTGGGGACCCTGGTTCCGGCAGATCGACGTCGACCCGAGCGACGCGATGGTGCTGATGAGCGGCGCCGTCGAGCGGCCCCTGCTCCTTTTGAAGCGGGTCGGCAAGGGGCGGGTGGCGCAGCTCCTCTCGGACCATGCGTGGCTCTGGGCGCGGGACGTCGAGGGCGGCGGCCCCCACGTTTCCCTCCTCAGGCGCGTCCTGCACTGGCTGATGCGCGAGCCGGAGCTGGAGGAGGAGCGCCTGCTCGCCCGGGCGGTCGGTGGCGGCATCGAGATCGAGCGCCGCAGCCTCGAGGACAAGGCGAGGCAAGCGACCGTCACCCTGCCCGACGGGCGGACGCGGCGGGTGGCGCTGCAAACGGCCGGCGACGGCGTCCGTCGCGGCAGGATCCCCGTCGACGAGCCCGGCTTCTACAAGGTGGGCGACGGCGACCTCGCCACCTACGTCGCCGGCCGGCCGATGCCGCTGCCCGAGATCGCGGACCTGCGCAGCTCGCCCGAACCGCTCGCGCCCGCCATCGAGAAGACGGGGGGCAGCGCGCGCTGGATCGAGGCGGGCTTGCCCGCCCTGCGCGAGGTCGGCGCCCGCAGCGTCGCGGGCGGCAACGGCTGGATCGGCCTGCGGCGGAACGGGGTCACGGTGCTGGAGAGCCGCACCGAGGCGCCGCTCCTGCCGCCCTTCCTGACGCTCACCCTTCTCGCCGGGATGGCGGCCCTCGCTTGGTGGCGCGAGGGCCGGGCCTGAAAGGCGCCCTTGCCGATCAAATCGTGGCGAAGTTCACGGAAAATTCAGAACCCGGGGGTATGTTCGTCGCGTGCCGCAAGGGTTGAGCATAAAGCGTCTGTTCGCTTTCGGTCCGGTCCGGCGGCTTTCCAGATGTCGTTATGCCTCCCTGTCGCTGGGGGCCGCGCGGTTGCGGCGGCCCCCATTTTTCGCCCTTCGCGCCCGCTACTGGCTCACCCAAAGCACGCGCGCCACCCAGAGGACCTCCTGGAGGTTGAGGACGACCTCCTGCCTCGACGGGTCGATCGAGAGCAGGGTGAGGCGCTGGGTCGTTCGCCGGTTGAAGATGCCGAACTGCATGGCGCCGTCCTTGCGGCGCACCATGACCCGGTCGTGGCGCCTTATGCTGCTGCCCGGCGAGACGACGACGAGGTCGCCGATCCGGTAGCAGGGTTCGGCCATGTCGGCGTCGAGCTCGATGATGTAGGCGTTCGGCTCGTCGATCGTCGGGAACTCGATCTCTTCCCTGGCCGACGTCAGGAAGCCGGAGGCGTCGAAGTCGTCGCTCCGGTTGATCTGGCTGAGGCGGATCGACTTCAGGCGGATAGGCGTCCCGCCCGCGGCGGCCTCGTTGCCGCCGATGAGGCCGACGAAGTCCGCCATCGGCGTCGACGTGGCTTCCAGGATCTTCGCAAGGCTCTCGGTGCTGGGCCAGCGGAGCTTGCCCTCCTTCGTGACCCGCTTGCTCTTGTTGAACGTGGTCGGATCGAGCCCGGCCCGCTTCGCCAGCCCCGAAGGCGAGAGGCCGTTGCGGACGGCCAACTGGTCGATCCCCCGCCAGATCTCCTTGTGCGTCAACATGCCAAGGTATCCTCTCCCATACCGTGGTAGGAATTTTTACTTGACTCCCGGCGGCAACGCACTAGGTTAATATTCCTTACAACTGGTCTCACCGGGAACGCTATGAGCGCCATACTCATCTGCTTCCAGGATCCCGTCCGACTCGGCCCGCTGGGAGTGCTGCGCCGCGGCTTCAGGCACTGCACCACCTGCTTGCACATAGAACGCCGCTGGGTGGTTCTGGATCCTTTGTGGGGCGGACTTGTCGTCGACCTCGTCGGGGAAATCGATCCGATCACGCTCGCGTCGGGCTTTGCCGCCGCTGGGGCTGGCGTCCTTTTGGCGGAACGGCCGTCCATGACGCCCTCCGACCGGGCGACGGTGGGGCCGATGACCTGCGTCGAGGTCGCCAAGCGCGTGCTCGGCCTTCGCGCGCCCGGCGTCGTGACCCCCCGTCAGCTCTACCAACGCCTCGCAAGGCCGAAAGAGAAGGTTGACCGCGGACCTTTTTAAGATTATATTCTTATTAGCTTGACGGGGAGACACGATGAGCGAATTGCCCGAACCACGGCTGGGCGCGTTGAGCAGGGCGTTCCTTGCTGCGCGCGAGCGCCGCCTTCCTTGGGAAAGGATCTGGCGGGACTGCTACGCCTACGCGCTCCCGATCCGCGGGCACGGCCTTGGCGGCGAGTTCGCGCCCGCCGCGTCCTACGCCGAGCGCGTGTTCGACGGGACGGCGGCCGACGCCGTGGAGCAGCTGGCGGCGAGCCTTCTGGCCGAGCTGATGCCGCCCTGGTCGCAGTGGTTCGGGCTGAAGCCCGGCCACGACGTGCCCGAGGCCGAAGGGCCGGGGATGGCGCTTCTGCTCGACGGCTTGGCGGCGCGGGTGCAGGGGCACTTCGACCGCTCGAACTTCGCCGTCGAGATCCACCAGTGCCTCCTCGATCTCGTCACGGTGGGCACGGCGACCCTGCTCTTCGAGGAGGCGCCGACGGGCGGCGCCTCCGCCTTTCGTTTCACCTCGGTCCCGACGGCCGAGATATACGTCGACGGCGACGGCGACGCCGCCATCCGCCGGCAGTTCCGCCGGACGAGCATCGGCCTCGATACGTTGCGCCTGCGCTTCCCCGAAGCCTGCGCCACCCTGCCCCCGGACGCGCTCAAGTCGGAGCAGCGGGTCGAACTCGTTGAAGCGCTCGTCCGGGACGGCGGCGGCAGCGTCTACACGGCCTTCACCCAGGACCCCCTCCTGAACGGCGGCCGGCCGGTCCTGTTGCGCGAGGGGCGCTTCGAGGCCTCGCCCTTCATCAGCTTTCGCTGGATGAAGGGGACGGGCGAGATCTACGGCCGCTCGCCGGTGATGACGGCGCTGCCCGACATCCGCACGGCGAACAAGGTCGTCGAACTCATCCTGAAGAACGCCTCGATCGCCGTCACCGGCATCTGGCTCGCCGAGGACGACGGCGTCCTGAACCCGGCGACGATCCGCCTCACGCCGGGCAGCATCATCCCGAAGGCGGTGGGCTCGGCCGGGCTCACGCCCCTCCAGGCCCCGGGCCGCTTCGACGTCTCGGAACTCGTCCTGAACGACCTGCGCGGCCGCATCCGCCACACGCTCCTGATCGATCGGCTGACGCCCTTGGAAGGGCGGAACATGACGGCGACCGAGGTGCTGGAGCGCAGCGTCGAGACGACCCGCCTGCTCGGCGCCGTGTACGGCCGGCTCCAGGCGGAACTCCTGACGCCGCTCATCCAGCGCGCCGTCTCGATCCTCGTCCGCCGGGGCGAGATCCCGCCGATCGTCCTCGACGGCACCGCGGTCGACCTCCACTACCGCTCGCCTTTGGCCCGCGTCCAGGCGCGGGAGGACGCGCGCAACACGATCCTCTGGCTCGAAACCACGGCCAAGCTCGGCCCCCTGGCGATGGCGGGGGTCGACCTCCAGGCGACGGTGCGCTGGCTCGCCGACATGCTGGGCGTGCCGGGCAGCCTGCTCGCCGAGCCGATCGCGCTGCACCTTCCTCCGGAGGAGGCAGGGGCATGACGGACGGCTGGACGTGGTTCGAGACGCCCACCCCTTCGGGCGAGGCCGAGGACGAGGTGGCGAAGGCGTTTCGCGCCTGCTTTGCGACCCCGGCCGGGCGACGGGTCCTCGACCACCTGCGGGCGACCTTTCTGGAGCGCCGCCTGCCGCCGAGCGTGAGCGACGCCGAGCTTCGCCACGTCGAGGGACAGCGCAGCGTCGTCGCCTGCGTGGCGCGGCTGGCCGAGGGGAACACGCCATGACAGCGGAGAGAACGATGGATCCGAGCGCACAGGCGCAAGACGACGCGCTGCCCCTGGACGCAGGGGGGGAGGCGGCCCGGCAGGGGCGACCCGACGGCGTGCCCGAGAAGTTCTGGGACGACGGGGCGGGGGCGGTCCGCGTCGACGCCCTCCTTCGGTCCTACCGCGAGCTTGAAAAGCGCCTCGGCCGCAGCCTGCCCCTGCCGCAGGACGCGGCCGACGAGGCGGGGCGGGCGCGGCTGCTCGAGGCCCTGGGCCGGCCGAAGGCGCCCGAGGATTACGCGATCGAGCCCGCCCACCCGATGCTCCAGAGCGACCCCGACATCAACCGCCGCCTGCACGACGCGGGGTTCACCCAGGCGCAGACGCAGCTCGTCTACGAGCTGGCGGCGGAACGGCTGCTGCCCGTCCTCGACGACGCCCGCGGCGAGATGGCGGCCGAGCGCGAGCGGGAGCGTCTGGCGCGGCACTTCGGCGGCGACGAGGCGTGGCGGCAGACGGCCAAGCAGTTGCGGACCTGGGGCGAGCGCAGCCTCTCGCCCGAGGTCTACGCCACCCTTTCCGCCAGCCACGACGGCGTACTCGCTTTGCACGAGATGATGCGCAGGGCGGAGCCCGAGATCGTCGGACAGGCCGGCAGCGGGGGCCTCGAGCCGAGCGAGGACCGCCTCCAGGAGATGATGCGCGACCCCCGCTACTGGCGGGACCGCGATCCCCAGTTCATCGCCCGCGTCACCGACGGCTTCAAGCGCCTCTACAGCGGCTGACGCGGGACGGCCCGCCGGTTCCTCCCGGAGAACCGCCGAGGCGGCCCGGACGGCGGGCGACGTACGACCGGCCCCAGGACCGGGACAACCGGACCTCCCCCTCCCCCACACCCGAATGCGAGGTTCGATAGCCTATGTCGACTTCCATCGATCAGGCGTTCGTCAAGCAGTTCGAACGCGAGGTCCACGGCGCCTACCAGCGCCAGGGCTCGAAGCTGCGCGCGACCGTGCGCGTCAAGAACGGCGTCCGCGGCAGCTCCACCGTCTTCCAGTGCGTCGGCAAGGGCGCCGCCGGCACCAAGGCCCGGCACGGCATGGTGCCGATCATGAACGTCGACTTCAGCACCGTCGAGGCGCAGCTCGTCGACTACTACGCCGGCGAGTGGGTCGACGCGCTCGACGAGCTGAAGACCAACATCGACGAGCGGCAGGTGCTCGCCAACGCCGGCGCCTACGCCCTTGGCCGCAAGACCGACGAGATCGTCATCGAGGCGATGCAGGGCGCCGACCAGGTCGTCGGCAGCCCCGCCACCGGGCTCACGAAGGAGAAGGTGCTCGAAGCCTTCGAGGTGCTGGGCGCCGCCGACGTGCCGGACGACGGGGGGCGCTTTGCCGTCATCGGCTGGAAGCAGTGGTCGGACCTCTTGAACCTGCCGGAGTTCGCCAACGCCGAGTTCGCGGGCGACGAGCAGCTGCCCTGGCGCGGCACCCAGGCGAAGGTCTGGCTCGGCACGCTTTGGATGCCGCATTCGGGCCTGCCGATCGAGGACGGCGTGCGCAACTGCTTTTGGTACCACCGCAGCGCCGTCGGCCACGCGGTCGGCCAGGACGTGCGCACCGACGTGACGTGGCACGGCGACCGGGCCGCCTACTTCGTCTGCAACATGATGAGCCAGGGCGCCGCCCTCGTCGACGGATCGGGCGTCGTCAAGATGCCGTGCCTGGAGGATTGACCGATGGCCTACAACTCTGCCGCGCTCGCGGCCATTGCCTACGCCGACGGCTTCACCCTCTGGCACTACCGCACCGAGGATCTCGTCGCCGAGGTCGACAACGCCGGCTACTTCAACGAGGCGGCGACGATGCTCCGCCAGGGCGACTTCGTCCTCCTCAACACCGGGATGGGGCGCACCCCCACCTTCGGCCTCGTCGTCGTCACCGAGAACGCGGGCGGGCTCGTCGACGTGTCGAACGTGACCCAGTTCGGCGCCATCGACAGCGACTGATCGTCATCGGGAGGGGCGTCGTTCCAGGAGACGGCGCCCCTCGCCTCCCCCCACCCTTCGCCTTGCCGGGAGACGGCCATGCCGCTGACAGCGGTCGAGCTTTGCTCGACGGCCCTGCTCAAGATCGGCGCCCTACCGATCGAGAGCTTCGACGCGCCCACGACCGAGGCCCGCCTCGCGCGCCTCTTCTACGGGCCGCTCCTGGACTCGCTCTTGGGCGGCTATCCCTGGAGCTTTTCCCTGACCCAGGCGAGGCTCGTCCCCGACGGGGCGGCGGCGCCCGGCGACTTCGGCCACGTCCACTTCCTGCCGGGGGACATGCTCCGGGCGATCTCGGCCGACGCCGGCGCGTACCGCGTCATGGGCCGGCGCCTCCACGCCAGCACGAGCCCCGTCGTCCTTACCTATCAGAGGCGCCCGGCCGAGGCCGATCTCCCGCCCTACTTCGTCCAGGTGCTGATCAACCGCCTCGCGGCCGAGTTCTGCCTGCCGCTCACCGAGAGCGCGAGCCGGGCGGAATACCTCATGCGCTTGGCGGGGGCCGAACTGAAAGCCGCCCGCCTCGTCGACAGCCAGCAGTCGACGCCGGCCGCCGTCGAGGACTTCACCCTGATCCGGGCGCGCGGCTGATGACCCTGGCGACGATCACCAAGACCAGCTTCACGAGCGGCGAGATCGACCCCGCCCTCTACGGCCGGCTCGACCTGCGCGCCTACGGCGAGGGTGCCGCCCGCCTGCGCAACGTCGTCGTCCAGACGACGGGCGGGGTCCGGCGCCGGGCGGGAACGGGCGTGGTGCGCGAGTTGCCGGGCGTCCTTCGCCTCCTGCCCTTCGACGAGGGCGAGGCCGACATCGTCCTTGCCCTCGGCGACCGCACCCTCACCGTCCTCGTCGACGGCGTCCCCGTCCAGGCCCCGATCGCAAGCCCCTGGGCGGCGGCGCAGGTCGGCGACCTCGACTGGACCCGGATCGGCGACAGGCTCCTTCTCTGCCACGGCGAGGTCGAGCCCCAGATCCTGGGGTGCGACATGGTGGGGCAGTGGGCCTTGTGGCGGGCGCAGTTCGCCACCGGCGAGGCGGACGGCGTCGTCCGGTCGCTCCAGCCCTTCGCCCGCTACGCCGCCGAGGACGTGGCCATCCAGGCCGTCCACCCGGACTTCGCCGCCGAGGCGCCGATACCGGCCTTCAGGGACGGGCAGGCGGTCTTCGTCGAACTCGTGACCTCGGCCCCCTTCTTCACGGCGGCGCACTACGGCGTGCGGCTGCGGCTCAAGGGGCGCGAGGTCGTCCTCACCAACCTGCGAACGACCTCGTCCGGACAGGTGAACGGCATCGCCCGCGTCGTCCAGGACCTGGTCGACGGGAAGACCACGCGGCGCTGGGAGGAGCAGGCGTTCTCGGCGGCGCGCGGCTGGCCGGTCGCCGTCACCCAGCACCAGGAGCGCCTCGTGCTGGGCGGCTCGCGCGACCTTCCGGACCAGATCTGGTTCTCCAAGGTCGGCGACCCCTTCAACTTCGACACCGGCACGGGGCTCGACGACGAGGCGGTGGTCTTCCGCCTGCGCGGCGACCGCTTCCACCGCATCCGTCACCTGCTCTCCGACCGGCGCCTCCAGGTGTTCACGACGACGGGCGAGTGGGTCGTGAGCGGCTCGCCGCTCGGCCCCACCAACGTCAGCGTCGAGCCGCAGACGCAGGTGGGCTCGCCCGAAGGGCGCCAAGTCCGCCCCTTGAGCGTCGACGGAGCGACCCTCTTCGTCGGCCGGAGCGGGCGGGATCTCCGCGAGTTCCTGTTCACCGACACGGAGCAGGCGTTCCAGGCGTCCGACATCGCGCTTCTCTCCCGTCACCTCATGGTCGACCCCGTCGAGATGGCGTTCGACTCGCCAAGGCGGGTCCTGACGATCGTGCGCGGCGACGGCCACCTCGTCACCGTCACCCTCGACCGCAACAGCAACGTCGCCGGCTGGTCGCTCCAGGAAGTCAAGGGGGCGGTGCTCTCCATCGCCATGCGTGGCCGGCGTCGCTACCTCCTCGTCCGCCGCTTCGGCAAGACGTTTTTGGAGGCGTGGGACGAGGCCGAGGCGCAGGACCACGTCCGGACGCTGACGGCGACGGTACCCACGAAGGGCTGGACCGGGTTCGACTACCTGGAGGGCCAGCGCCTGCGCGCCGTCTTCGCCGACGGCACCACCGAGGACGGTGTCGTCGAAGGCGGGACGCTCCGCCTGACGCGGGCGGCAACCTCCCTGCACGTCGGCCTGCCCTTCGCCCACGAGGTCGTGCCTCTGCCGCCGGTCTTCGGGTCGGGGCAAGGCGGTCAGAACGGGCTCTACCGGCCGGTGCGGATCGTGTTCAGGCTCCTGAACAGCCGAAAGCTCCGCGCGGATACCGGCGAAGGGCTGCGCGAGATGGCCCTTCCCGGCGGGGGCCAGCCCTTCACGGGCGACGTCGGGACCCGCGCGATCGGCTGGCGCCGGGGGCTGGAGCAGCCGCCCTGGCGGGTGAGCCAGGACGACGCGCTGCCGTTCGAGCTTCTTTCCGTTTCCCTAGAACTGAAGGTGAATGCGTGATGGGTGGACTGAGCAGCCTCGCAACCGTCGGGCTCAACCTCGCCTTGAGCCAGGAGGCCTACAAGCGCGAGAACAAGGCGCTCGACAAGGAGCGCAAGCGGCAGGTCGCGGCGATCCAGGCGCAGGACGCGGCGCTGGCCAAGGACGGCGCCGACGCCCTGAAGCAACGCCTCGCCTCGGTCCGCGCCCGCGCGGGCGCCGCCGGGCTCTCGACCTCGGGCGGGTCGATCGACGCCGTCATGCGCGGGCTGGAGCAGGAGGCGGCGGACGGCCTCGCCGCCGCGTCGGACAAAGCCTCCGGCCGGATCGAGGACCTGCGCGAGAGCACGGCGGCCAGGAAGAAGCGCAACCTGCTCGAACTCTCGAACACGTGGCTCGACATCGGCAATTCGGCGTTGGGCAGCGGATCGTCGCGGCGCAGCCTGCTGGGCTAGGACAGGATCGGTCGGGCCGGCCAGCAACACTTTCCTGACTGATGGACCAGGGCCTCCCGCGTGCGGCGAATCCCGCGCAGGAGGCCCAAGGGGGGAGCGTCGACGCTTGCGCCTGCTCGGAACCACGCCCCCTTCCCGGGACCTCGATGCGCTCCGGACGAGCTTCCTCCGCTTCGTCTGGCTCTGGAACCGCCGGCAGAAGCAGGGCACGCCGGACCTGCATTTGCGCATCGCCGACTGGCTCGAACGCGGTGCCGGGGGGGGCGAAGGGCGGCTCGCCCTCCTCGTCTTCCGCGACGCCGGCAAGTCCACCCTGGTCGGCCTCTACTGCGCCTGGCTCCTCGCCAACGATCCGGCAAAGCGCATCCTCGTGCTCGCGGCCGAGCACTCGCTCGCCTGCCGGATGACCCGCAACGTGCGCCGGATCATCGAGACGCACCCTCTCACCCGGCACCTGCTGCCGGAGCGCAGGGAGGAGTGGGCGGCGGACCAGCTCACCGTCCGCCGCGGCGTCCATCACCGCGACCCGTCGCTCCTCGCGCGCGGGATCGGCGCCAACCTCACCGGCTCGCGCGCCGACGTAATCGTCTGCGACGACGTCGAGGTGCCGAACACCACGGCAACCCCCGAGAAGCGCGAGACGCTGCGGCGGCGGCTGCGCGAACTCGGCTTCATCCTGGTGCCGGACGGGTTGCAACTCTTCGTCGGCACGCCGCACGCGTGGCACTCGGTCTACGCGAAGGAGCCGCGCGCCGAACTCGGCGAGGAACGCCCGTTCCTCGACGGCTACGACCGGCTCGAACTGCCCCTGCTCGACGCTTCGGGCCGGAGCGTCTGGCCGGAACGGTTCACCGACGAGGTGATCGCCCGGATGCGGCGGGACACGGGTCCCCACCTGTTCAACAGCCAGATGCTGCTGCGGCCGGAGCCGGCGACGGCGGTGCGCCTCGACCCCGGACGGCTCGCCGCCTACGACGAGCCCATCACCCTGGAGCACGTCGGCGGACGCCCGATCCTGCGCCTCGGCGGGCGGCGGATGACGGCCGGCTGCTGCTGGTGGGATCCGGCCTACGGCTCGCCGGACGGGGGCGACGGCAGCGTGATCGCCGCCGTCCTGCAGGACGAGGCGGGCGGCTACTGGCTGCACGACCTCGCCTACCTCACCTTCGACCGGGCACGGCTCGAAGGTGAGGACGAGCTGACCCAGCTCTGCCGGCAGGCGCTCGCGTTCGCCAAGCGCAACGAGCAGCCGGTCGTCACCGTCGAGACCAACGGCGTCGGCCGCTTCGTTCCGGCGGCATTGCGCCGCGAGATCGGGCACGGGCGGCTCCCGCTTCGGGTCCGGGAGCACCACGCGAGCCGGGCGAAGGACACGCGGATCCTGGAAGCGTTCGACCCGCTGCTCGCCGCCGGCTCGCTCAAGGTCCACAAGGGGGTTCTGAAGGGGCCGTTCGCCACCGAGATGCGCGAGTGGCGCCCCGGCGGCAGGCACCCCGACGACGCGCTCGACGCCGTCAGCGCCGCCATCCTCTCCCTGCCGATGCGCGGCGCCGCGACGCCGTTCCCGGTCGCACCGTCCCCCGACTGGCGGGGGGCGTCGGGGTCGTGGATGGCGGACACCGCCTTCGGGCTCTGAACACCTTCATGCTGCAACGCAATAAAATCGTTGGACTTTGGCACGCCATGCTGTAAACACAGCGTCAAATAGGCTTTTGGAGCCCTTCGGCTTGAGACTTTCCCTGAAAACGACCGCCCTCGTCGCCCTTGCCGCCGTCGTTCTCGGCATCCTCGGCTACCAGGAACACCGCGCCCACGCCGGCCTCGGGATGCCGACGCCCTCGGCCCTCGACCTGCGCCCGCGCTTCAGCCTTACCGGCACGGACGGGCGCCGGGTCAGCGACGCCGACTTGCGCGGGCGGCCCGTCCTCGTGACCTTCGGCCGCGTGGCGTGCGGCGGGCCGTGCCAAAACCTCCTCGGCCAGGAGGCGGCCGTTCTCGACGAGCTCGGCGCCAAGGGACGAAAGGCGGCCTTCCTCTTCGTCACGCTCGACCCGAACAGGGACACGCCCGACCGCTTGGCCCGCTTCGTCGGGGACATCGACCCGCGCCTCGAAGGCCTGCGCGGCACCCCCGCCGCCGTCGCCGCGGCGGCGGGCGCGTTCCGCTTCGAGCACGACGCGGGCGAGCCGTCGCCGGGCTTCGCCGTCATGACCTACCTGCTTGGACCCCAAGGCCGCCTGCGCCAGATCCTCCCCGACGGCATGAAGGCACCGGGAATCGCCGCCCTCGTCGAGGGCATGATCGACGAAGGCTGAGCCGTGACGCTTCGCGTCCGCTGGCGCGAGGCGTAACAGGCTCAGGCGCTCGTATCGACCTCGACGGGGATGCCGAGACCGTCCTTGGCGGGTTCGGGGCCGAGGCGGCCCTGTCGGGCGCGGCGCCTTGCCCTGGCCTTTTCCAGGTCCGGCGGGACCGGTCCGCCGGTCGCGTAGTCGAGCAGTTCCGCCGTGTGCAGGACCGGCATGGCGGCGATCTCGCCGATCTGGGTGATGCAGCCGATATTGCCGGCGGCGACCATGTCCGGTTCGGTGCGTTCGATGTTCTCGACCTTGCGGCGTTGCAGGCGGCCGGCGATCTCGGGCTGGAGGAGGTTGTAGGTGCCGGCCGAGCCGC
>JAGRGG010000290.1:0-574 GCA_020445645.1 Geminicoccaceae bacterium
TCATCGCCTCGGTGCGGTCGATGACGAGCGAGCCGCCGGAGGGCAGATAGACCTTGCGGTCGAGCGCCTTGGCGAGCTGCTCATCGACGCGGTGGGCGGTGAAGATGTCCTGCTCGCTCGTCCACTTCGTCATCCGGCCGGCGAGGTCGGGGGCGACATCCTCGACGTACGAGGAGATCTCGTCCCACACCTCGTCGCCCGAGATCACGAGCGAGGCGAAGTCCTCGTTGAAGACGTCGCGGATCACGCGGACGGTCAGGTCGGGCTCCGAATAGAGCAGCGACGGCGCGCCGCCCTTCTTGCCCGACTTCGACGCCGATGCCTTCGACACCTTCTCCCACGTCTTCGCGAGCCGCTCGACGTCGCGGCGCAGCTCGTCCTCCGAGGCGCCTTCGGCGGCCGTGCGCACGATCACGCCCGCGTCGGCGGGGACGATCTGCTTGAGGATCGACTTCAGCCGGGAGCGCTCGGTGTCGGGCAGCTTGCGGGAGATGCCGGTCATCGAGCCCTGCGGCACATAGACCAGGTAGCGGCCCGGCAGCGAGATCTGCGACGTCAGCCGGGCGCCCTTGTG
>JAGRGG010000290.1:777-1572 GCA_020445645.1 Geminicoccaceae bacterium
TAGATATTGCCGGCCATCGACGCATTCGTTGTCCGTGAGACGTAGTGCTCGACGAGGATGCCGTCCTCGAGCACCCCGATCTGGGTGCGGCCGTCCTGGCGGCGCACCACCATCGTGCGCTCGACGCTCTCGCGCCGGGCCAGGAACTCTTTCTCGGTGATGATCGTGCGGCGCCGGCCCGCTTCGCGCCCCTCGCGGCGGCGCTGTTTCTTCGCCTCCAGACGGGTCGAACCCTTGACGGAGGCGACCTCGTCACGCGGGCGGGACTCGCGCACGCGGGTCGTGGTGCCGGGTGGGTCGTCGCCCTCGCCGCCCGCTGCGCTGCGGCGCCGGCGCCGGCGCCGGCGGGAGGAACCGGACTCGTCGTCGCCGTCGGCGTCCGCCGTATGCGGCGTGCTCGCCCCCCGTGACTCGCTCCCGTCGTCGTCGCTCGCCTCGGCGGCGGGGGTCGCCTGCTCGGCGGAGGCCGAGCTCGTGTCCGCCTCGTCCTTGTCACGGGCCTTGCGGCCGCGGCCGCCGCGGCGGCGCCGGCTGCGCCCGGAGCCGTCGCCCTCCTCGCCCTCATCGGAGGCGTCCGCGGAGGTGGCGGTCTCAGCCTGTTGCTTTGCCGGCTCTGGTGCCTCGGGCGCCGGCGCGGACGGCGGCGTCGCGGACCCGGCCGGGCGGGAGGCCCGGCGCGTGGGCGGGGCGACCGGCGCCTGGAAGACCAGGCCGAACGCCGCGGGGACGGCGGGCTCCGGGGCCTCGTCAGAGCCGCCGGTGTCGTCCGAGTCCTCCGGACCGTCAGAGAAGGCC
>JAGRGG010000140.1:0-17664 GCA_020445645.1 Geminicoccaceae bacterium
ACGTCCGGACAACGGATGAAAAAAGAAAAGAGAGGCCCCGCGCCAGCGGACGCGAAGCGTGTTCAGCCCTCGCACGTATCCCTGACGAAACGGTCCAGGAGCCGGACCCCGAAGCCGGTGGCGCCCTTGCCGGAGAGGGGGCGGTCGCTGCCGGACCACGCGACGCCGGCGATGTCGAGGTGCGCCCAGGGGGTGTCGCCCACGTAGCGCTGGAGGAAGACGGCGCCCGCCGTGCTGCCGGCCTCGCGGCCCTGGCCCGTATTCTTCATGTCGGCGATCTGCGACTTGATGTGCTTGTCGTAGGCGGGGCCGAGGGGGAGGCGCCAGAGGGGTTCGCCCGTGGATTCCCCGGCGGCGTCGAGGGACTTGGCGAGGTCGTCGTCGGTGCTGAACAGGCCGGCGCGTTCGTGGCCCAGCGCCACGATGACGGCGCCCGTGAGGGTGGCGAGGTCGATTATCGCCTTGGGCCTGAAGCGGTCCTGCGCGTACCAAAGCACGTCGGCGAGGACGAGGCGGCCCTCGGCGTCGGTGTTGATGACCTCGACGGTCTTGCCGGCCATCGTGGTGATCACGTCGCCGGGGCGGGTCGCGGTGCCGGACGGCATGTTCTCGACGAGGCCGATGACGCCGACGACGTTCGCCCTCGCCTTGCGCCCGGCGACGGCGCGCATCGCGCCGACGACGGCGCCGGCACCCGCCATGTCCCACTTCATGTCCTGCATCCCGGCGGCGGGCTTGATCGAGATCCCGCCGGTGTCGAAGCAGACGCCCTTGCCGATAAGGGCAAGCGGCGCCTCGTCACCGCCGCCCTGCCAGCGCATGACGACGACGTAGGGCTCGCGGACGCTGCCCTGGTTGACGGCGAGGAGGGCGCCCATCTTCAGCTCTTCGAGCTTCGCCTTCGGCAGGACCTCGACCTCGACGCCGAGTTCCTCCAGCGCCCTGGTCCGCTCGGCGAAGGTCTCGGGGTAGAGGACGTTCGCGGGCTCGCTGACCAAGTCCTTGGTCATGTTCACCGCCTCGGCGAGGCGCCCCACGGCGTCGAGCCCGGCCCTGGCGCCGTCCGGTGCGGCGAAGTCGAGCCGTTCCAGGCCCTTCGCCTCCTCCTTGGCCTCGTCGCCGCCGCTCCGGTAGCGGTCGAAGCGGTAGGCGCGGAGGTGGGCGCCCTCGGCGAGCAATGCGACGGCGTCGGTCGCCGTGATGCCGCCGAGGTCGAGCCCATCGAGCGGCGCCACCGTCGCCCGCTTGACGCCGATGGCGGCCAAGCGGGACGCGAGGGAGGCCCCGGCCTCGGCCACGTCGCGCGCGGTCAGGTCGCCGTCCTTGCCCCCCTCCTTGCCGAGCACGAGGAGGACGATGCGCTCGAAATCGGTTCCCTGCGGCAACAAGAGCTGGACGGTGCCGCCGTGCTTTTGCGGGGTGCCGAGGTCGAGGGCGCGGCGAAGGAGGCCGTCGGTGCGCCCGTCGAGATGCCGGGCGGCGTCGCCAAACGGCCACGTCCCATCGCGCTTGGCGCCGACGGCGACGACGACGGTTCCGGTCTCGGGTGTCTCATTCGCAACGATGCCGGTCTCGAACAATGCCGGAACTCCCTTTCGCTCGGCTTTCGTGCTACCGCGGGGCGCCGTCCGGCAGGACGGCCGCCCTCGCCGGCGGCCACAACTTGACTGGCGTTCAGATGGAAGCGACCGGCGCGAACCGCAAGCCGAAACCGCGCCGCCCGCCTTTCGCCGGCCGGGCGGCGGCGGCCGTTCTCCTGCTCGGTCTTTGCGGCGGGCTCGCGGCGCAGGGGAGCGCGCGGGAGGCGGGCAAGGATGGGCAAAAGCCGTCCGCCCCGGCAACGGGCACGCCCGCCCTCCTCACCGCGGACGAGGTGCGCTACGACCTGGAGACGGGGCGGGTCGAGGCCGTGGGCGACGTCGAGATCAGCCAGGAGGGCCGCATCCTCTTCGCCGACCGCGTCGCCTACGAGCCCAAGGCCGACCGGGTCACGGCGACGGGCCGGGTCGCCATCCTCGACCCCGACGGTACCGCCGTCTTCGCCGACGAGGTCGAGGTGGAGAACCGGCTCAAGGACGGGATCGTGCGGCGCATCGGCGTGCTCTTGGGCGGCGGCGGGCGGTTCGCCGCCGCGCGGGGCACGCGCAAGGGGGGAACCGTCACCGTCCTCGACAAGGCCGTCTACTCGACCTGCCCCGTCTGCGCCGAGAACCCGAACCCCCTTTGGCAGATCAAGGCCGAGCGCGTCGTCCACGACGAGGAGACGAAGACGGTCGTCTACCGCAACGCCACCTTCGAGGTGAAGGGCGTGCCGGTGGCGTTCCTCCCCTACTTCTACAACCCGGACCCCACCGTGAAGCGGCGGACGGGGTTCCTGGCACCCCGGATCGGCAGCGACACTGAGCTTGGCGGCACCCTGGAGACGCCCTTCTTCGTCGAGCTTGCCCCGAACCGCGACCTGACGCTGACGCCGATGCTGACGACGAAGGGGGGGACCCTCCTCGGCATCGAGACCCGCGACCTCGAGACCTTCGGCGAGACCCGGCTCGGCGGCTCGGTCGCCTACACCGAGTCCTACAGGCGGGATCCGGGCGACGGCGGCAACGACGTTCGCGGCAACGTCGAGGGGCGCGGCCGCTACGCACTCGCCGAGGGGCGGCGGGCCGGGTTCGACCTCGCCTACGCCAGCGACAACACCTACCTCGACCGCTACGGCATCTCCAACGAGGACGTCCTGGAGAACCGGGCCTACCTGGAGCGCTACGATGGGCTCGACCTCCTCTCCCTGGAGGGGCTCGCCTTCCAGGGGCTGCGGGAGGACGACGACCAGGGGCTGATCCCGGTCGTCCTGCCCCTGGCCCGGGCGCGCTTCGTCTCCGGCGTCGACCGCCTCGGCGGCCGCTTCGAGAGCACGTCGAGCCTGCTCGCGCTGACCCGCACCGACGGGCTCGACACGCGGCGGGTGTCGACCGAAGTGGGCTGGGGCGTGCCGTCGCTCGGGCGGGCGGGCGACCTGCGGCGCCTCTCGCTCGTCGTCCGCGCCGACGGCTACAACGTCGACGGCGACCTGAGCCTGGGCGCCGGACGGGCCGAGTCGGCCTATGTCGGACGGGTCGTACCCTCCGTCACCTACGACTGGAGCTGGCCCTTGACGGCGCACGGCGGCGGCTGGCAGCACGTCATCGAGCCGACCTTGAGCGCCAACTGGACCGGCGGCGACGCCAACAAGGACGACATCCCGAACGAGGACAGCCTCGACTTCGAGCTCGACGAGACCAACATCTTCGAACCCTCGCGCTTCACCGGCATCGACCGCGTCGAGAGCGGGGCGAAGCTCGCCTACGGGGTGCGCTTCGACTCCTACGGCTCGAACGGCTGGCGGGTCAGCGGCGCCCTCGCCCAGAGCGCCCGGAGCGGCCCCGACGACCTGTTCGCCCAGGGGTCCGGGCTCGCCGGCAGGCTTTCCGACTACGTGGGGCGGCTCGACTTCCAGCCCGGCCCGTTCATCGACCTCGGCTACCGCTTCCGCCTCTCGCACGACGAGCTGGCGCTCCGCCGCAGCGACCTGCGCGCCGAGGTGGGGCCGGACTGGCTGAAGGCGAACTTCCAGCTCTTGAGCCTGCAAGAGGGCCTGCCCGACCGCGACCTGAGCGAGCGCCGCGAGCTGACGGCGGGGGTGCGGCTGCAGCTTTTCGACAATCTGGCCGTCGCGGCGCAGACCCGGCGCGACCTGGAGCGGGGCGAGACGGTGCGCAACACCTACGGTTTCGTCTATACCCACCCCTGCCTCGTCCTGGTCGGCGGGCTCGAGCAGACCTATACCCGGCAGGGCGAGCTCGGCAACGAGACCCGCATCGGCCTGCGCATCAGCTTCAGGAGCCTTGGGAACTTCGATGGATCGAGCGATTTCTAGCGCCGGGACAACCCTTGGGCCGCGGGGGGTGCTCTTCCTCGTCCTCGCCCTTGTCGGCACGCCCCTCCTTGCCCCGTCGTCCGCGCGGGCGCAGGCGGCCGTGGCCCCGTCGGGCGCGGTCCAGGGCATCGCCGCCGTCGTCAACGACGACATCGTGACGACCCGCGACCTCGCCGAGCGCATCCGCATGACGATCCTGTTCAGCAACCTGCCGGGCGACCCCCAGACCCAGGCCAGGGTGGCGCCGCAGGTGCTGCGGCGGGTCGTCGACGAACGGCTCGAACTGCAAGAGGCGAAGCGGCTCGGGGTCAAGGTCGACGAGGCCCAGATCGACGCCGCGATCGACCGCCTCGCCCAGAGCAACAACATCACCCAGGCCCAGCTCCTCGACTATCTCGCCCGGCAGGGCGTGCCCGTCGACGCCCTGCGCGGTCAGGTCAGGGCCGAACTCGCCTGGATCGCTGTCCTGCGGCAGACTGTCGCCCGCCGGGTCGTCGTCACCGACGAGCAGGTGGACCTTGCGATCGGCGCCGACCGCGCGGCGCAGGGCACGGACGAGGTGCGGCTGTCCGAGATCCTCCTGCCCGTCTACGACCCGGCGCAGGAGGCGGAGACGCTCCAGAACGCCGAGGCGCTGGTCGCCGAGCTGCGCGGCGGCGCCGACTTCGCCTCGCTCGCCCGGCAGTTCTCCGTCGCCGCCTCCAGGGACGCGGGCGGCGACCTCGGCTGGGTGCCGGCGGGGTCGCTCTCGACGGCGCTGAAGCCGGTCGTCGCCGGGCTCGCCGTGGACGAAGTTTCGAAGCCCGTGCGCACCCCGACCGGGGTCTACGTCTTCAAGCTGAACGGGCGGCGGGCCGGCGCGGACGCCTCGGTCGAGCCCGACGCGGCGGCGCTCGCGGCGAAGCGCAAGGAGCTGGAGGACGAGCAGTTGCAGCGCCTCGCCAACCGCTACCTGCGCGACCTGCGCGGGGACGCCTTCCTCGACGTGCGCATCGGCAGCTAGCTTGGACCTCTCCCGCCTGCCGCGCCTCGCCGAGGTGGTGCGCGCGGCGGGGCTCGCCCCCGACCGGCGGCTCGGCCAGCACTTTCTCCTTGACCCTGCCGTGCTCGCCAGGGTCGCGGCGTCCGCCGGGCCGATCGAGGGGCGCCCCGTAGTCGAGGTCGGGCCGGGGCCGGGCGGGCTCACCCGCGCTCTGCTCGAACGGGGCGCCTTCGTCACCGCGATCGAGAAGGACCCCCGCTGCGTCGAGGCGCTCCGGCCCCTCGTCGCGGCGGCCGAGGGACGGCTGCGGGTGATCGGGGGCGACGCCCTTCGCCTGCCGCTCGCCGAGGTTGCGGACGCCCCCGCCACCGTCGTCGCCAACCTGCCCTACAACGTCGGCACGGCGCTGCTCGTCGGCTGGCTGCACGAACTCGACCGGGTCCGTGCCATGCACCTCATGTTCCAGCGCGAGGTGGCGCTGCGCCTCGGGGCCGCGCCGGGCGGGGCCGACTACGGGCGCCTTTCCGTCCTCGCCCAGCTGCTCTGCCGCGTCGAGCGCCGCTTCGACCTGCCCCCCGGCGCCTTCCAGCCGCCGCCCAAGGTGCGCTCCAGCGTGGTCTCGCTGTGGCCGCTCGAAAGCCGCCCCGAAGGCACCCGCCTCCGGGCGCTGGAACGGGTCACGGCGGCGGCGTTTGGCCAGCGGCGCAAGATGCTGCGAAGCTCGCTCAACGGCCTCGGGCAGGCACCGGAAGCCCTGGCCGAAGCGGCGGGCGTGTCGGCGACGGCACGGGCGGAAACGCTGGCGCCGGCACAGTTCTTGAAAATGGCGGAAAGGCTCGTCGGCGGATAGGTTGCATCACGCTTCGCGTCCGCTGGCACGGGGCGAGATCAATGCGGCGGCGCCCGGAACTGCCTGACGAATTCGGTGAGCCCCGGCTGCCGCCGCCGCCGCAGGCGTTCGGCGGCGAGGATGGCGCGGACGGCGGCGGCGCTGGCGTAGAGGTCGTGGTTGATGAGGACGTAGTCGTACTCGGCCCAATGGGTCACGTCGTTGGTAATCTGCCGAAGGCGGTAACGGACGACGTCCTCACTGTCCTGGGCGCGGCGGCGGAGGCGGGCTTCGAGTTCGGCCGTGGAGGGAGGGAGGATGAAGACGCCGACCATGTCGTCGGCGGCGCGCTCGCGCAGTTGCTGGGCGCCCTGCCAGTCGATGTCGAACAGCACGTCCTTGCCGCTTGCCAGCGCCCGCTCGACGGCGGCCTTCGGCGTGCCGTAGGCGTTGCCGTAGACGACGGCGTGCTCCAGAAGCTCGCCCCGCTCAACCATCCCGTCAAAGGCGGCGGGGTCGAGGAAGTGGTAGTCGCGGCCGTCGATCTCGCCCGGACGCATCGGCCGGGTCGTCACCGAGACGGAGACGGCGAGATCGGGCTCGGTGGCCAGGACGGCGCGGGAGATCGAGGTCTTGCCGGCGCCCGACGGCGAGGACATGACGAGCATGAGGCCGCGCCGTTGCCCCGGCACGAGGCGGTCGTGGATGATGTCGGTCATGGCGGGGTTTCCTAGCGGTTCGGGCGGGAGTACTCCATCCCCAAATTGCCCGCGAAGGTTGAAGAAGGCCCATGCGGAACCCGAAGCCCTGGAACCCGGGGCACGTCCTCCTCACCGGCGCGTCGAGCGGCATCGGCGCCGCGCTCGCCGGGGCGCTGGCGGCGCCGGGGCGCCGGCTCACCCTCATGGGCCGCGACGGGGCGCGCCTCGCCGCCGTCGCGGCGCTCTGCGCGGGCAAGGGCGCCACCGTCGAGACCCGTGCCGCCGACGTGACCGACGCCGGGGCGATGCGGGCCGCCGTCGAGGCGGCGCCGGGGCCGATCGACCTCGTCGTCGCCAACGCCGGTGTCTCGGGGAGCGCCGGCGGGACGCGCCGCATCTTCGCCGTCAACCTGGAGGGCCTCGTCAACACGGTCGAGCCCGCGATCGCCAGGATGCGGACCCAGGGCTTCGGCCAGATCGGGATCGTGAGCTCGCTGGCCTCGTTCAAGGGCTTCCCGAACGCCCCCGCCTACTGCGCCAGCAAGGCGGCGGCCAGGCTCTACGGCGAGGGGCTGAGGGGGCGGCTGCGGCCCCAGGGAATCGCCGTGAGCGTGATCTGCCCAGGCTTCGTGCGCACGCCGCTGACGACGGACAACCCCTTCCCGATGCCGTTCCTCATGGAGCCGGAGGAGGCGGCACGGCGGATCGTCGAAGGCCTCGCGGCCGACCGCGCCAGGATCGCCTTTCCCCGCCGCCTCTACTGGCCGACCTTGTGGCTCTCGCTGCTGCCGCCGGGGCTGACGGATCGGTTGGGATCGGAATTTCAGGTCAAGGAGAAATGACGCTTTGCGTCCGCTGGCGCAAAGCGTGTCTACTTCTTCTGCCGGCTCAACAGCCGCCACTGCGTCACGTTGTGGTTGTGCTGCGCCAGGGTCGCGGCGAAGGCGTGGCCGCCGGAGCCGTCGGCGACGAAGTAGAGGAACTTCGTGTCGGCCGGCTGGGCCGCCGCCGCGATGGCGGCGGGTCCGGGCAGCGCGATCGGGCCGGGCGGCAGGCCCTTCGTCTTGTAGGTGTTGTAGGGGCTCTCGGTCTCGTCCAGGTCCTTGCGGGTGAGGGTGCGGCCGAGGGTCGTTTCGCCTTCGGTGAGGGCGTAGATCACGGTGGGGTCGGTCTGGAGCGGCATGTCGCGCTTCAGGCGGTTGACGAAGACGGAAGCGACGAGGGGGTACTCCTCGGCCACCGCCGTCTCCTTCTCGATGATCGAGGCCAGGGTGAGGAGGTCGTTCTGGCCTTCGAGCGGCAGGCCCGGCTTGCGGGCGGCCCACGCCTTGGCGAGCACGGCCCGCATGGCGCCCTGCATCCTGGCCACCGCCTCCTTTCTCGGCGTACCGCGCGGGAAAAGGTAGGTCTCGGGCAGGAGGCTGCCCTCCTCGGGCCGCTTTTCAAGTTTGCCGGCCAGGATGTCCGAAGCCTCGATGGCTCGGACGGCCTCGGCGGCGGTGATGCCTTCGGGCAGGGTCAGCGGATGGAGGAGCACCTTGCCCGACTCGAGGAGGGCCAGGATGGCGGCGGGCGACGCGCCCGGCTCCAGTTGGTACTCGCCCGCCTTCAGGGCGCGGTCCTGCCCGGTGGCGCGGGCGGCGAGGCGGAAGAGGAGGGCGTTGCCCACGGCCCCGGCCTCCTCCAGCCGCCTTGCGATGGCGGCGACGCCGGCGCCCCGCGGCAGGTCGACGACCGCCGCCTGCCGGAGAGGGCCGGGCTCCAGGAGGTAGCGCTCCTTCAGCCACCAGAGCCCCCCCCAGGCGACGGCGACCGCGAGCAGGAGGAGGACGAAGAGGGTGCCGAAGAAACGCTGCAAGAAGGGCCTCAGCCCTCGTAGCCGGCGAAGACCACGCTGGCGTTGGTGCCGCCGAAGCCGAACGAGTTGGAAAGGGCGGCCCGCACCCTCCGGCGCCGCGCCTCGTGCGGGACGAGGTCGATGCCGGTGCAGCCCTCGGCCGGGTTGTCGAGGTTGAGCGTCGGCGGGACGACGCCGTCCTGGATGGCGAGGATCGAGAAGATCGCCTCGACCGAGCCCGCGGCGCCGAGCAGGTGGCCGATCGCCGACTTGGTCGACGACATGGAGAGGTCCCTGGCGGCGTCGCCGAACAGGCGCTTGACGGCGCCGAACTCCAGTTCGTCGCCGGCGGGGGTGCTCGTGCCGTGGGCGTTGACGTAGTCGATGTCGGCGGGATCCATGCCGGCGCGCTGCAAGGCGGCGCGCATGGCGCGGTAGGCGCCGGCGTGCTCGGGAGCGGGGGCCGTGATGTGGTAGGCGTCGCCGGAGAGGCCGTAGCCCTTCAGCTCGGCGTAAATCTTGGCGCCCCGCGCCTTCGCGTGCTCCAGCTCCTCCAGGACGAGGACGCCGGCCCCCTCGCCCATGACGAAGCCGTCGCGGTCCTTGTCCCAGGGGCGGGACGCGCGCTCTGGCGTGTCGTTGAAGTGGGTGGAAAGGGCGCGCGCGGCGGCGAAGCCTGCGACGCCGAGGCGGCAGACGGCGGCCTCGGCCCCGCCCGCCACCATCACGTCGGCGTCGCCCAACTGGATGAGGCGCCCGGCGTCGCCGATGGCGTGCGCCCCGGTCGAGCAGGCGGTGACGACGCTGTGGTTCGGCCCCTTGAGGCCGAGGCGGATCGAAACCTGCCCGCCGACGAGGTTGATGAGGGACGCCGGGATGAAGAAGGGGCTGACCCGGCGGGGGCCGCTCTTTTCCAGGACGATGGCGGTGTCGGCGATCGTCTTGAGGCCGCCGATGCCGGAGCCGATCATGACCCCGGCCCGCTCGTGGGCATCGTCGTCGGCGAACTCGATCCCGGAGTCGGCGAACGCCTGGAGGGCGGCGGCGATGCCGTAGACGATGAACTCGTCGGACTTGCGCTGCTCCTTGGGCTCCAGATAGCGGTCGGCCCGGAACACGTCGCCCTCGGCGGCCCCGCCGTCGCCCGAAGCCTTCGGCACGAGGCCGGCGATCCTGGCCGGCAGGTCGTCGACCTCGAACGACTCGATCGGCCGGATCCCGGAACGGCCCTCGATCAGCCGCCGCCAGGAGGCCTTCACGCCGTCGCCGAGCGGGGTGACGAGCCCGAGCCCGGTGACGACGACGCGACGTTGCCCGTTCATGCGCCCATTCATGCGTTGGGAACCCAGACGCCCCCGCCTCAGGCGGCGGCGTGCTCCTCGATGTAGCTGACGGCGTCCTTGACCGTCACGATCTTCTCGGCGGCGTCGTCCGGGATCTCGCAGCCGAACTCCTCCTCGAACGCCATGACGAGCTCGACCGTGTCCAGGCTGTCCGCGCCCAGATCGTCGACGAAGCTCGCGTTCTCCGTGACCTTGCCCTCGTCGACGCCGAGGTGCTCGACGACGATCTTCTTGACGCGCTCGGCTACGTTCTCTGACATGTCTCGATGCTCCGACTCGGTCCTGGAAGGCCCTGTTTGGTGGCGCTGCCGCGCTTGAGGCCAGCGGCTTTTACACGACCGGCGCGGCCCTGACTAGGCGAACCGCAAGCCCGCGGTCAACCGTCCTGCCCCGCTTATAGCATCGCCATGCCACCATTGACATGAAGGGTGTGGCCGGTGACGTAAGAGGCCTCGTCGCTGGCGAGGTAGACGATGGCGGCGGCGACTTCCTCGGCGCGGCCGAGACGGCCCAAGGGGACGCGGCTGAGGATGGCGCTTTTCTGGCCTTCGCCCAAGCCTTCCGTCATCGGCGTCTCGATGAAGCCGGGGGCGACGCAGTTCACGGTGATGCCCCGGCCGGCGATCTCCTGCGCCAGCGCCTTCGACATGCCGACCAGCCCGGCCTTGGCCGCCGCGTAGTTCGCCTGCCCCGGATTGCCGGTGGCGCCGACGACCGAGGTGACGTTGACGATCCGCCCGAAGCGCCGCTTCATCATCCCTTTGAGGGCGGCCCGGCCGAGTCGGAAGACGGCCGTCAGGTTGGTCTCGATGACGGCGGCCCACTCCTCGTCCTTCATCCGAAGGGCAAGGTTGTCGCGGGTGATCCCGGCGTTGTTGACGAGGATGGAAAGTCCCCCCGCCGCCTCGGCGACGGCGATCAGCGACTCCGCCTGCCCCGGCCCGGCAAGGTCGCCCTCGTGCAGGGTGGACCGCTCCAGCTCGCCGCCCAGGGCCTCGAGCGCGGGGCGCCGCCGCCCGGCGAGGACGACGTGGGCGCCCTGCCCGTGCAGGGCGCGCGCCACGGCGGCGCCGATGCCCCCCGTGGCCCCGGTGACGACGGCGACGCGGCCGGTGAGGTCGAACATGGGGAAGGCTCCTTGATTCTTAGGCGGCGAGCGCGCCCGCGAGCGCCTTCACGTCGTCCGCCGTCTGCACGTTGACGAGGCCGGCGCCGGGCAGCGCCCGCTTGGCAAGGCCGGTCAGCACCCTGCCGTGGCCGAACTCGATCAGGCGCTCGACGCCGAGCGCCTTCATCCGGACCATGCTCTCCCGCCAGCGAACCCGGGCGCAGACCTGCTCCTGCAAGAGGCGGCGGAGGGTTTCAGGGTCGTCCTCGGGGGCGGCCGTCACGTTGGCGACGATGGGGCGCTTCGGGCGCAGGATCCGCACCGTCGCCAGCGCCTCGCCGAGCCGCTCGGCGGCGGGGGCCATGAGGGACGAGTGGAAAGGGGCGCTCACGGGCAGCAGGATGACCCGCTTCAGGCCCTTTGCCTTCAAGAGCGCCATCGCCCGCTCGACGGCGTCCCTGGCGCCGCTCAGGACCATCTGCCCCTCGCCGTTGTCGTTGGCGACCTCGCAAGGGGCGTTCGGGGTCGACGCCTCCGCCGCGACGGCCTCGATCGTCTCGGCCTCCCCGCCGAGCACGGCCGCCATCGCCCCCTCGCCGACGGGCACCGCCGCCTGCATCGCCTCGCCCCGCAGCCGCAGAAGCCGGGCGGCGTCGGCGAGGTCGAGGGCGTTCATCGCCGTGAGCGCCGCGTACTCGCCGAGCGAGTGCCCGGCGGCCCATTCCGTCACCTCAGGCAGCGCCACGCCCGCCTCGGCCTCGACGGCGCGGACGGCGGCGAGCGCGCAGGCCATGAGGGCCGGCTGGGCGTTGGCGGTGAGCATGAGGTCGTCCGCCGGCCCTTCGAACATCAGGCGGGACAGACTCTCCCCCAGCGCGTCGTCGACGGCCTCGAACACGCGCCGCGCCGCCTCGTACCCCTCGTTGAGCGAGCGGCCCATCCCGACGGCCTGGGCGCCCTGCCCCGGAAACACGGCGATCGTGCGGCGCATCGTCCCTCCAGCTTTCGACCCGCCAAGGCGCGGGATGCAAGGGGTGTTGGAACGGGGATCGCCGGGTTGTCAAGCCGAGGATCGCGGCGACGACGCTCCGCGTCCGCCGGCGCGGGCTTGCGAAGCCGCCGCGAAACTGTATATTCCGCAGCCGCTCGCGCGGGCCAGCACCGTCCCGCGTCATCCTTCGAGAGGCAGGAGCGTCGCGGGGCGGCGTCTCCCGCTTGTCGTTGGGCAGCGCCTTGCCCTATGCTGTAGCGCGAATGGAGACGCAGCACCTCATGTCCTTTTACGAGCACACCCTGATCGCCCGCCCGGATCTTACCTCGCAGCAGGCGCAGACGCTGGCCGAGGAGATGGCCCAGATCGTCCAGACGAACGGCGGCGAGGTCAAGAAGACCGAGTACTGGGGCCTGCGCACGCTGGCTTACCGGGTCACGAAGAACCGCAAGGGCCACTATCTGCACCTCAACATCGACGCGCCGGCGGGCGTCATCGACGAGCTGGAGCGCAACGAGCGGATCAGCGAGGACGTGATCCGCTACCTCACCGTGCGCGTCGACGGGCTGGAGGAAGGCCCCTCGATCGTGATGCAGGTGCGCACCAGCCGCGACGACCGCCGCCGCGACCGCAACTAGACGCCCGATAGCCGGGCAAGCCGATGATGACGGGATACGAGTGACATGGCCGAGAACGAGCGCAGCGAGCGCCCGCAGGGCGAAGGTTTTGGGGACCGCGGGGGAGACCGTGGCGGCGATCGCGGGGGGGACCGCGGCGACCGGCGCGGCGGCGGTGGCGGCGAGCCGCCGCAGATCACGATCCGCCGCCCCTTCTTCCGCCGCAAGAAGTCGAGCCCCTTCGCGCACGCCGACGCGCCGAAGATCGACTACAAGGACATCAAGCTCCTCCAGCGCTTCGTCTCCGAGCGCGGCAAGATCGTGCCCCGGCGGATCACCGCCGTGACGGCGAAGGAGCAGCGCGCGCTGGCGCGGGCCATCAAGCGCGCCCGCGAGCTCGCCCTCCTCCCCTACGTCGCCGGCTAGGCCGGGCGCGGGGCGGGGAGTTTCTTCGACGATGCGACAGGCGGCGCTGCCGACGGCGCTGGCGGCGTTCGCCAGCGCGCTTCTCTTTCTCTCGGCGATGACCGGGGCCGCCGGCCTGCCGGTCGTCGCCTACTTCGTGCAGCTGCCCTTGTTCTACCTCGGCTTCGGCTTCGGGCTCGGGCAGGCGGCGCTCGCGTCGACGGGCGCGCTCGTCCTGGTGGCGCTCGCCGGCGGCGGGCTGCTCGGGCTCGTCTTCGCTGTCGTCGAGCTGGCGCCCTGCCTGTTCGCGCTTCGCCAGTCGCTCCTCTACCGCCGCGTCGGCGAGCGGCCGGAGGACATCGAGTGGTACCCGGCGGGCCGGGTGCTCGCCGCCCTCACCCTCATGGCGCTCGGCGGCGTGCTCGTCGGCCTCCTCGTCCTGGCGTCGCGGGGCGACGGGCTGGTGCCCGTGTTCGACGCGGCGATCGAGACGGTGGCGACGGCGCTGCCCACCGGCGGCGGACCCGGCCTCGTCGCGGTCCTCACGGCGCTGGCCCCGCTCATCGCCGGGATCGTCGGCGCGTCCTGGCTCCTGATGACCGTCGTCAACGCCCTGCTCGGCTTCTGGCTGGCCCGGCGCGGCGGCGGGACGCGGCGGGGGCCGCTCATGCCGCTGGCGCTGCACCTGCCCCGCTGGTGCGGCGGGGCGGCGCTCGCGGCGGCGGCGGCCTCGGTCGTCGCCGGCGGCGACCTCGCCTTCTTCGCCCAGAGCGCGCTCGTCGTCCTGGCGTTGCCCTTCTTCCTTCAAGGGCTCGCCGTCGTCCACGTGCTCGTCCGACGCCTGCCGCAGCCCCGGGTGGCGCTCGTCGTCTTCTATCTGGCGCTCCTCCTCTTGAGCTGGCCGCTCGCGCTCGCGCTCGCGGCGCTCGGGCTCGCCGAGGAGTGGGCGGGGCTGCGCCGGCGGTTCACATGATCACCAGGAGTTAGGGTCCATGCAGGTCATCCTTCTCGAGCGCGTGCCGAAGCTCGGCCAGATGGGTCAGGTCGTGAAGGTGCGTTCGGGCTTCGCCCGCAACTTCCTCATCCCGCAGGGCAAGGCGCTGCGCGCGACCGACGAGGCGCAAAAGGCGTTCGAGCAGCGGCGCCAGCAGTTCGAGGCCCGCAACCTGGAGCGCCGCTCCGAGGCCGAGGCGGCGGCGAAGGACGTCGAGGGCAAGAGCGTCGTCATCGTCCGTCAGGCGAGCGAGAACAGGCAGCTCTACGGCTCGGTCGGCCCCCGCGACGTCGCCGAAGCGTTCACGGCGTCCGGCGTCAGCCTGGACCGCGGCCAGATCCGCCTCGAATCGCCGATCAAGACCACCGGCATCCACGAGGTCGCGGTGGCGCTCCACCCCGAGGTTGAGGTCAAGGTGAGCGTCAACGTCGCCCGCACCCAGGAAGAGGCCGACATCCAGGCCGGCCGCGCCGCCCCCGTCGTCGACGACACGCTGAACGACGAGGACGCCCTGGCGCTGGAGGAAGGCGTCACCGAGGAAAGCATCTTCGGGTAGGCGCTTTCGGGCCGACCCTCGGGTCGGCCCCGAGCGGCCTTGCCTTGGTCTTCCGATACGTGTTCAGATGACCGATGAGGGGACGGGCGCGTTGCCGGCCCCCGAACGGCGATGGCGGGGAACAAGCGTGGCGCGCAGGATCGAGACCAAGGCAGGCGAAACCGACGTCGCGGTGGTGAAGAAGTACGCCAACCGCCGTCTCTACAACACCCGCTCCAGCTCCTACGTCACCCTGGACGAGTTGAGCCAGATGGTGCGCGACGGCAAGGACTTCGTCGTCTACGACGCGAAGTCGGGCGAGGACATCACCCGCTCGGTCCTGACCCAGATCATCCTGGAGGAGGACTCGAAGGGCCGCAACCTCTTGCCGATCAGCTTTCTCCGCCAGCTGATCGGCTTCTACGACGATAGCCTGCACGCCGTCCTGCCGCGCTACCTGGAAGTGGCGATGGAGAGCTTCGCGCGCAATCAGGACCAGATGCGCGACTACATGCGGGGCACGTTCGGCCGGTTCTTCCCCCTGCCGGGGATCGAGGGCGCCCCCGCCAACCCGCTCGAGGACCTGACCCGGCAGAACCTCGCCTTGTTCCAGAACGCCGCCCGGATGCTCAACCCCTTCGCCGCCGCCGAAGGCCCCGACAGGGACGAGGGCGCGCCGCCTCCCGCCAAGGCGACGCCCGAGGCCGCCGACCTCTCGCGCGAACTGGAAACCCTGCGCACGCAGATGCAGCGCCTTCAAAAGCGCATCGAGCGGATGGACGAGGACCAGTAGGACGACGCGAAGCGCGTCCTACCGCCCGAAGTTGATGACGTGGCTCCAGTGCCGCTCCATGCCCGTCAGGACGCGGTTGAGTTCGCCCAACTGCTCTTCCTTGGCGATGCCCTGCTCGATCTTCTCGGCGTCGCGCTGGTAAAGCGCGTCGATGCGGCCGACGATCTCCAGCCCCTTGTCGGAGAGCCAGACCCGCATCATCCGCTTGTCGTGCGCCGAGCGTTCCTGGACGAGGTAGCCGCTCTCGACGAGCTTCTTGACGTTGTAGGAGACGTTCGAGCCCTGGTAGTAGCCGCGCGCCGTGAGCTCGCCGACGGTGAGCTGCTCCCCGCCGATGTTGGAGAGGATGAGCGCCTGGACGTTGTTGATGTCGAGGATGCCCATGCGGTCGAGTTCGGCCTTGACGACGTCGAGGAAGCGCCGGTGCAGCCGCTCGATGAGACGGATGGTCAAGAGGTACTGGTCTTTCACGGGCGGCCCCTGCGCGCGTTGACGGGTTCCGGAAGGCCGCGCGAGCGCACCTTACCCGGCTTGCCCCCGCATCATCCTGATAATCGCCGAAAAATCCAGCCCGTCGTTCCCGTTTTGGGCGAACAGGCCGTAGAGTTGCGCAGCCTGGGCGCCGAGGGGCGTCGGGCTGCCCGCCGCCTGCGCCGCCGACTGGGCGAGGCGCAGGTCCTTCAGCATCATCGCGGTGGCGAAGCCCGGCCGGTAGCCGCGGTTGGCGGGCGAGGCGGGGACGGGTCCCGGCACCGGGCAGTACGCGGTCAGCGACCAGCACTGGCCGCTGGAGCGGCTCGCCACCTCGAACAGCTTGGCGGGGTCGAGGCCGAGATTTTCCGCCAGCACCATCGCCTCGCAGACCGAGAGCATCTGGATGCCGAGCATCATGTTGTTGCAGATCTTGGCGGCCTGCCCCGTGCCCGGCCCGCCGCAGTGGACGATCGTCTTGCCCATCGCCGCCAGGACCGGCCGGGCGCGGGCGAAGGCGTCCTCCGACCCGCCGGCCATGAAGGTGAGGCTGCCGGCCTCGGCCCCGCCGACCCCGCCCGAGACCGGGGCGTCGAGCATGGCGTACCCTGCCGCGTCCGCGGCGTCCGCCACCTCGCGCGCCGTGGCGACGTCGATCGTCGAGGCGTCGATCAGGAGCGCGCCCGGCGCCGCGCGGCGCAGGATGCCGTCCTCGCCGAGGTGGACGGCGCGCACCTGGGGGCCGGCCGGCAGCATGGTGACGACGACCTCGGCCTCCCGGACGGCGTGGGCGAGATCGTCGCCGAGCGCTAGCCCCGCCGCCCTCGCGGCCTCCAGCGCCGCCCCGCCGATGTCGAAGCCCAGGACCTCGTGCCCCGCCTTCGTCAGGTTGCCCGCCATCGGCAGGCCCATGTTGCCGAGGCCGACGAAACCGATCCGCGCCATGTCGCTCCCTTCCCCGTCCGCTCAGGCGTCCCAATGCAAGGCGAGCCCGGGGTCCTCGTCCCCCGCCAGCATCGCCGCCGCCTCGTCCGGCGTCACGTCCTCGATCCGGCCGTGCCGCCAGCGCGGCGTCCTGTCCTTGTCGACGAGGAGCGCCCGCACGCCCTCGACGAAGTCGCCCCGCAGGAGGAAGGGACGGACCATCGCGTATTCCCGGCGCAGGCAGTCGCCGAGGTCGAGCCCGGCGCCCCGGTCGATTTCGGGCACGACGGCGGCGACGCTCAGGGGCGACTTTCGGCGGAGTTCGGTAAGGGTCGCCCGGGCGAAGGGGCCGTCCGCGGCTTCGAGCGCCGCCACGATGGCGGCGGCGTCCGGACCCGCGAAGAGGGCGTCGACCTCGTCCGGGGGCGGCAGCCCGTCCGCGGGCGGGTCGGCGGCGAAGCGGTCGAGGGTGGCCTCGATCTCGGTCGGTTCCGCCGCCAGCAGCGCGGCCTCGCAGTCCCCCAGCCGTCCGGCCGGGACGAAGTGCGTGCCGAGCCCGGCGGCGACGGCGGCACCCCCCTTCAGCCGCGCGCCCGTCATGCCGAGGTAGCGGCCGAGCCGGCCCGCGAGCCTGGGCAAAGCGTGGCTGGCGCCCACGTCGGGAAAGAAGCCGATCCCGGTCTCGGGCATGGCGAACAGGACGTTCTCGGTCATGACCCGGTAGGGGCCGTGGACCGAGAGCCCGACCCCGCCGCCCATCGTGATCCCGTTCATGAGGGCGACGACCGGCTTCGGGTAGGTGCCGAGCCGCCAGTCGAGGAGGTATTCGTCCCTGAAGAAGGCAAGCGCCCCCTCGACGTCGCCCGACAGGACGTGGTCCCGCACCTGGACGACGTCGCCCCCGGCGCAGAAGGCCCGGCCGGGCGCCGCCTTCAGGACGACGCCGCCGATCGCGGGGTCGGTGTGCCAGCGGGCGAGTTGACGGGAAAATGCTTGCATCATCGGCCGGGTGAGCGCGTTCAGCGCCCCTTGCCGGTCGAGGACGACGACGCCCCAGCCGTCGACGGCGGAAAAGCGGATGTGGGTCTCGGTGGCCATGCGTGTCCCGGCGGGAAGGATGCTCGAAGCGGCAGGATAAGGGGGATGCGGCGATGCCGCCACGCTTCGCGTCCGCTGCGCGGGGCTTTTTTCTTCTCTTTTTTGTCCGTTGACCGTGCGTGG
>JAGRGG010000140.1:17687-31937 GCA_020445645.1 Geminicoccaceae bacterium
CCACGCACGGTCAACGGACAAAAAAAGAACAAGAAGGCCCCGCGCCAGCGGACGCGAAGCGTGACCGCCGTCGCCCTCACGACCATTGCTCCCCCGCCGCTTCGACCTATAGATGGACCGAACACGCAAGCGAGGTTCCCTTGACGCGCGCCCGCCACCTTCCGCCGCTCGGCGCCTTTCCGGACGTCCGCCCGCGCCGGCTGCGCCGGCACGCCTGGACCCGCCGCCTCGTCGCCGAGCATTGCCTGAAGCCGGCCGACCTCGTCCTGCCGGTCTTCGTCCTCGACGGCGAGGCCAGGAGCGAGGCGGTCGATTCGATGCCGGGCGTCCACAGGCTGACCATCGACCGCCTGCTGCCGCTCGCCGAGCGCTGCCTCGCGGCGGGGCTGCCGGCCATCGCCCTGTTCCCCGTGACCCCGCCGGCCCTCAAGACCGAGGACGCGGCCGAGGCCTGGAACGGGGACAACCTGGTCTGCCGGGCGATCCGGGCGCTGAAGGCGCGGCTGCCGGACCTCGGCCTCATCGGCGACGTGGCGCTCGACCCCTACACGACCCACGGTCAGGACGGGCTCGTGGCGGACGGGCAGGTGCTCAACGACTCGACGCTGGGGGCCTTGGCGCGGCAGGCGGTCTGCCTCGCCGGGGCCGGCTGCGACATCGTGGCGCCCTCCGACATGATGGACGGGCGGATCGGCGTGGTGCGCCGTGCCCTCGACGAGGCGGGGCACCCGGAAACCCTCGTCGTCTCCTACGCGGCGAAGTATGCCAGCGCCTTCTACGGCCCCTTCCGCGACGCCGTCGGCTCGGCGGCGACGCTGGGCCGGGCCGACAAGAAGACCTACCAGATGGACCCCGCCAACGGCGAGGAGGCGCTGCGCGAGGTGGCGCTCGACGTGAAGGAGGGTGCCGACATGGTGATGGTCAAGCCGGGGCTGCCCTACCTCGACGTGATCCGCCGGGTGAAGGACGCCTTTGCCCTCCCCACCCTCGCCTACCACGTCAGCGGCGAGTACGCGATGATCAAGGCGGCGGCGCAGCAGGGCTGGCTCGACGGCGACGCCTGCATGAGGGAATGCCTCCTCGCCTTCAAGCGCGCCGGCGCCGACGCGATCCTCACCTACGCGGCCTTGGAGACGGCGGAGGCGCTTTGCCGGGAGGCGGCGGCGGGGGGGTAGGGTTCGCTTCGCGTTCGCGGGCGCGAAGCGTCTACAACCCCAGGAACGTGCGCACGGCGCCGATCTGGTCCTCCGCCATCAGGGCGGGCGCGTGGCCCGTCCCCTCGATGGTGGCGAGTTCCGCCTTCGGGCCGCGCTCGGTCATCGCTTGGGCGGTTTCCGGCAACAGGAGCGTGCTCTCGGCGCCGCGCAGGACGAGGGTGGGGCAGGAAATAGCGTCGTAGAGGGGCCAGAGGTCGACGTCGGCGATCTCGCCCGCCCGCATCGGCGCGCGGATGGCAGGGTCGTAGCGCAGGCGCCAGAGCCCGTCCTCGCCCTCGACCCCGCTGTGCGTGGCGAGGTGGCGCCATTGGTCGTCGCTCAGGGGGCCGAACGGGGCGTGGATCAGGCGAAGGTGGGCTTCGAGGTCGTCGAGCGAGGCGAAGCGGGGGTCGGTGCCGGCGTAGGCGGCGATGAGTTCGAGCGCCGCCTTCGGGATGAAGGGGCCGATGTCGTTCAGGACGAGGCGGTCGATCGGCGCCGCTTCGCCGGCGGCGAGCGCCATGCCGATCAGCCCGCCCATCGAGGTGCCGACCCAGGCGACCCGCCGGCCGAGGCCCAGGGCGGCGAGCCAAGCGTTCAGGAGGCGGGCGTAGACGGGAACGGCGTAGTCCGTCGGGTCGGACAGGCGGCCGCTCCGGCCGCGCCCCGGAACGTCGACCGCGAGGACGAAGGCCCCGGCGTCCGCGAGCGCCGCCGCGAGCGCGTCGAAGTCGTGGGCGTTGCGGGTGAGGCCGTGGGCGCAGACGACGGGGCGCGCCTTGGGATCACCCCATTCGAGCCACGCGATCTCGACCGGCCCCGCCGGGTCCGACACCCTCAGGCTCTGCTCGCGCATCCCAGGCTTTCCCCTTCCGCCAGACACCGTGAAACCGCGCGGCCCTGGCCGGCACGGCGGCGCGGGTGGCCCCGACCGTCACCGGCCGGCGCCGCACCGTCTCGCGCCAGAGGGTATAGAGCCCGCTTGCGACGACGACGGCAAGGCCGAGGAGCAGGTTCGGGGTCGGAAGGTTGCCGAAGAGGAGGGCGCCGAACAGGACGGCCCAGAGCATCTGCGTGTACTGGAAGGGGGCGACGACGACGGCGGGGGCTTCCCGGGTGGCGAAGACGAGGGACGCCTGCGCCGAGCCCATCAGCAGCCCCGCGAGGGCGAGGAGGCCGAATTCGCCCAGGCTCGGCCCGACCCAGCCGTCGATCGCCATCGGGAGAACGGCGAGGCCGAGGACGAGGTTCGGCATGAACAGGACGGCGGCGCTCTTCTCGCCGGGGCCGATGACGCGCAGCATGATGAACGAGAGCGAGCTGAGAAGGGCGGCGCCGACGGCGAGCAGGTGGCCGAGGCCCAGGGCCTCGAAGCGCGGGTCGACCATGACGACGACCCCGGCGAAGCCGACGCCGGCGGCGCACCAGCGGCGCCAGCCCACCTCCTCCTTGAGGACGAGGGCGCCGAGGGCGGTGACGAGGAGCGGGGCGGCGAAGAGGATGGCGTAGGTCTCGGCGAGCGGCAGCAGGGCGAAGGCGTGCCACGCGCAGAACGCGGCCGCGGCGCCCAGGAAGGCGCGCAGGACGACGGGGCGCCGCCGCACCGGCCAGAGGGCCGCGATCCCGCCGCGCCCGGCCGTGAGGCTCATGACCGGGAGCATGGCGAACAGCGCGATGAAGAGCGCGATCTGGCCCGTGCCGAAGCGGGCGCTCGAGAGCTTGATGAGGGCGTCCGCCGTGGCGAAGGCGGCGTAGGCCAGGATGGCGAAACCGATGCCGCGCATCGCCGCCGCCTGCGTCGCCGGCATGATCCTTGGGGCGGCCATCGGTGCTTCTAACCATATGGTTGAATTTGATGGCCTGACTTCTACACCATCCTGCAAGGCCGAGTCATGCGTAAACGCCGCCCCAGCCATGCGGCGGTCCGGGGCAAGCAAGGCCTTGTGCCCGTGCCTTCGGATCGCCCCGTGCCTTCAGATGGCGAAGTCGGCGCCGCTCGGGCTTTCGCTCGTGATGGCGAGGCTCTTGGCCTTGGTGCAGAGGTCCTCGACCGTGACGGCTTCCAGGCGCGCCATCATGGCGGCCTCCAGGTCGGTCCAGAACGGGGCCATGACGCGCTTGCCAAGCTCGGAGCCGTAGACGGCGGCCTCCTCGTCCGGATCGTTGCCCTGGACGACGCGAACGACCTCGGCGACGGTGATCCGGCGCTTCTCGCGGCCGAGCCGGTAGCCGCCGCGCGGCCCGCGCACGCCGCGCAGGATCCCGGCACGGACGAGCTGCTGCATCACCTGCTCCAGGTAGCGCCGGGGCAGATGGAGGCGGCGACCGATGTCCTGGCTCTGGACCGGCTCGGCGGCGCCGTGATGGGCGATATCCACGACCGCCTCGAGCGCCAGGGCCAACTTCTTGCTCGGCCTCAGCATCGTTGCGGGTTTCTGTTCATCGAGGGTCGCTCCCTAAGCCCGCCCCGTTCGGGCGGATGGGCTGAACCCGTCCAAGTTGGGCGGGCGGGAAGTGGTATTCAAGAACCGGTTGAACCGAAGCCGCCGGCGCCGCGGGGGCTGTCGGCGAGACCGTCCGCCGCCTCGACGAGCACGACCGCCGCGACCGGGGCGACGACGAGCTGGGCGATCCGCATCCCGCGCCGCACCTCGAAAGGGTCGATCCCCAGATTGACGAGAAGGACCATGACTTCCCCCCTGTAGTCGCCGTCGATCGTGCCGGGCGCGTTCAGGACCGTGACGCCGTGCCGCAGCGCGAGGCCCGAGCGCGGACGCACCTGCCCTTCAAAGCCGGGCGGCAAAGCGAGCCGCAGCCCGGTCGGCACGCGCCCGCGCCCGAGCGGGGGCAGCAGGAGGGGCCGGTTGATGGGCAAGGCCGCGACGAGGTCGAGTCCGGCGGCGCCGGCGGTGGCCGCGACGGGCAGATCCAGGTCTAGCCCATGCGAAAGGCGCTCACAAGGGACTTCAAGCAAGCCTTAAAGCTCCTTAAAAGATTTGACTTATTTCCCACACCAGCCGTTCGGCGACGGCGTCCTTGCCAAGCCTCGGCCACGCCTCGGGCGGGGCGTCGCGGCGAAGGAGGACGATGCTGTTCTCGGACCCGCCGAAGACGCCGTGCTCGGGGCTCACGTCGTTGGCGAGCAGCCAGTCGCAGCCCTTCCGTTCCAGCTTCGCCGCCGCGTTCGCCGCGAGGGTTTCGGTTTCGGCGGCGAAGCCGACGACGAGCCGGGGGCGCTGCTCCCCGTGGCGGGCGATCGTCGCCAGGATGTCCGGGTTCTCGACGAGGTCGAGACGGGGCGGCCCGTCCCTGCCCTTCTTCGTCTTCTGCAGGGAGGTACTGGCGGGGCGCCAGTCGGCGACGGCGGCGGCGAAGACGGCGACGTCCGCCGGGAGGGCGGCAAGGGTCGCGTCCAGCATCTCCCGCGCCGCCTCGACCCGGACCACCCGGACGCCCGGCGGGTCGGGCAGGGCGACGGGGCCGCTGACGAGGACGACCTCGGCGCCGGCCCGCGCCAGGGCGGCGGCGATGGCGTGGCCCTGCCTGCCGGACGAGCGGTTGCCGATGAAGCGCACGGGGTCGATCGCCTCGAAGGTGGGGCCGCTGGTGACGAGGGCGCAGCGGCCTTCGAGCGGCCTCGCGGACGGGTCCAGCGCCGCCTCGATCGCGTCCAGAATGGCGATGGGCTCGGCCATGCGCCCCGTCCCGACCTCGCCGCAGGCCATGTCGCCCCCTTCCGGGCCGACGAAGCGGATGCCGTCTTGGCGCAGGCGCTCGACGTTGCGGCGGGTCGCTTCATGGCCCCACATCATCGGGTTCATGGCAGGCGCGGCGAGGACGGGCTTGTCGGCGGCGAGCAGCAGGGTCGAGGCGAGGTCGTCCGCGAGCCCCGCCGCCATCTTCGCCATCAGGTTCGCCGTCGCGGGCGCCACCACGACGAGGGAGGCTTCGCGCGAGAGGCGGATGTGGCCCATCTCGGCCTCGTCGGTGAGCGAGAACAGGTCGTCGTAGACCCTATGGCCGGAGAGGCTGGCGACGCTCAGGGGGGTGACGAACGCCTTGGCGGCCGCCGTCATCACGCAGCGAAAGGCGAGGCCCCTGTCCTGCCCCCGCCGGATCAGCTCCAGGCACTTGTAGGCCGCGATGCCGCCGCCGATGATGAGAAGAACCGATCCCTTCGCCACGGGCTTTTCCCCTTCGCCGTTCCGCCGCCTCAGAACTGCCCGAGGAGCAGGCCCGCCGCGACTCCGATGGCCAGCGGCCAGAACCACGCGGTTCGCCGGGTCTGCTCCGCCAGACGCCCGGCCGTCACCGCGGCGTCGAGCGCCCGATCGGCCTTGCGGGCGAGGCCGGGCAGGCTGCGGACGAGGTGGAGGGAGTCGCCGACGACCCGCTCCAGCTCGGCCTTGGGACCCAGGTGGCGACGGACCCAGTCCTCGACCAGGGGCTCGGCCGTCTGCCACATGTTGATCCTGGGGTTCAGCATCCTTCCCAGCCCCTCCGCGACGACGATGGTCTTCTGCAAGAGGAGGAGCTGCGGCTGGGTCCGCATGTGGAAGCGGTCGGCCATGGCGAACACCTGCCCGAGCAGCTTCCCGAACGAGATCTCGGCCAAGGGCAGGCCGACGATCGGCTGGCCGATGGCGCGGCAGGCCTGGGTGAAGGCGGCGCGGTCCTCGTCCTCCGGCAGGAAGCCGGCGGCAAAGAAGGTGTCGGCGACGGCGGCGTAGTCGTTGGTGAGGAAGCCCGCCATCATCCGGGCGATGTTGCGCCGGTCGTCCATGTCGAGCCGGCCCATGATGCCGAAGTCGAGCGCGACGATCGTGCCGTCCTTCTCGATCAGCATGTTGCCGGGGTGCATGTCGCCGTGGAAGAAGCCGTCCCTGAAGATCTGGTTGAAGAACACGGCGGCGGCCCGCTCCAGGATCCGGTCGGGGTCGATCCCGGCCGCGATCAGCCCCGACCGGTCGGCGACCGGCAATCCTTCGATCCGCTCGAAGGTGACGACGCGCCGGCCCGTGCGGACCCAGTCGACGCCGGGGACGCGAAAGCCCTTGTCGTGCACGCAGTTCTCGCCGAGTTCCGCCGCCGCCGCCGCTTCGAGGCGCAAGTCGATCTCGCCCCTCGTCGAGCGGGCGAAAATCCCCACCGTCTCGACCGGCTTGAGACGCCCCGCCGCCTCGCCCCCCGCCCATTTCAGCCGCTCGGCGATCCATAGGAAGAAGTCGATGTCGCGCTCCAGCGCCCGCTCGATACCGGGGCGCAGCACCTTGACGGCGACGCTTTGCCCCTCGGTCGTCGTTGCGAAGTGGACCTGGGCGATCGAGGCGGCGGCGACGGGAACGTCGGCGAAATCCGCGAACAGGGCCTCGACCGGACGGCCGAGATCGGCCTCGACGGTGGCCCGCGCCTCCTCCGCGGGGAAGGGGGGCAGGCGGTCCTGGAGCCGGGCGAGGTCGCGGGCGACGGCGTCGCCGAGCAGGTCGGCCCGGGTGGCGAGGCTCTGGCCGAACTTGACGAAGGTGGGTCCCATCGCCCGCAGCGCCGAAGCGAGGCGTTCGCCCGGACGGCCTCTCGACCGCTTCGGCACGAATCGCGCGAGGCGCAGGAAGGGCTGCGCCTGCGGCAAGGGCTCCAGAAGGAACAGGGCGTCGTGGCGGATCAGCGTCCAGACGAGGCCGAACAGGCGCCACGAGTGGCGCAGCCCGCGCAGGGTGCGGAGCAAAGGCTTCCCGTCCCCTAGACGCGCCAGCCGGAGTGGATCGCGGCGATGCCGCCCGACAGGTTGCGGTGCTTCACCCGGGCGAGGCCCGCCTCGCGCATGAGGCCCGAGAGGGTTTCCTGATCGGGGAAGCGGCGGATGCTCTCGGCGAGGTAGGCGTAGGCCGCCCGGTCGCCGGCGACGAAGCCCCCGATGCGCGGCAGGAGGGCGAACGAGTAGGCGTCGTAGAGGCGGTCGAGGACGGGGAGGACGACCCGGCTGAATTCGAGGCAGAGAAAACGCCCGCCCGGCTTGAGGACGCGACGCATCTCGCTCAGCGCCGCGTCGATCCGGGTGACGTTGCGAAGCCCGAACGCGATCGTGCAGGCGTCGAAGCGGCGGTCGGGAAAGGGGAGCCGCATGGCGTCGCCGGCGACGAAGCGCACCGGGCCGACCCAGCCCCTGTCGAGCGCCCGGTCGCGCCCGACCCGGAGCATCGCCTCGTTGATGTCGGCGAGGACGACCTCGCCTTGCCCCTTCGTGCGGTCGAGGAGGCGCTGGGCGATGTCGCCCGTGCCCCCCGCCACGTCGAGGTAGCGGTAGCCGGGGCGCGGCGCCAGCCAGTCGAGCATCGCCTCCTTCCACAGGCGGTGCACGCCCCCGCTCATCAGGTCGTTCATGAGGTCGTAGCGGCCGGCCACGCTGTCGAAGACGGCCCGCACCCGGCCTGCCTTGCCGGCGGGATCGACCCGCTCGAAGCCGAACGAGCCCGCAAGCTCCTCGGCCGCGCGGCTTGCGGGGCGTTCCTCGGTCATCCACATACCTCCGGGGTGCGCCCTTCGAGGCGCGAGAGCCCCCTATCTATGTCTGGAGCCGGGGTGCCGCAAGCCGCCCCGCTGCCGCGCCGAGGAGCCGCCTTGCCGGAACTGCCCGAGGTCGAGACCGTGATGCGGGCGCTCGCCCGCCGCCTCGAAGGGCGCCGGTTCGAGGGCGTCGTCCAGCGGCGGCCGAACCTGCGCTTTCCCCTGCCCTTGAACCTGCCCCTGCGGCTCGAAGGGCGGCGGGTCGAAGGGTTCGCCCGCCGGGCGAAGTACATCCAGGCCCGGCTCGACGACGGGCAGGCCCTCCTCCTCCACCTCGGCATGTCGGGGCGGCTCGTCTTCGACGGCGGGCCTATGGGGCCGCACGAGCACCTCACCTTCGCCTTCGACGACGGCACCGTGCTGCGTTTCGTCGACCCCAGGCGCTTTGGGATGCTCGACCTCTGCCCGAGCGACGGCCTCGCAACGCACCCCTGGTTCCGCCGCCTCGGCCTGGAGCCGCTCGATCCCGGCTTCGACGGCAAGGCGCTGCGGTCGGCGCTCGAAGGGACGCGCACGGCCCTGAAGGTGGCGCTCATGGACCAGCGCCGCGTCGTCGGCGTCGGCAACATCTACGCGAGCGAGAGCCTGCACCGGGCGAGGCTCGCCCCCCACCGCCCGGCGGGCGGGCTGGGCGCGGGCGAGGCGGAGGCGCTGGCCCGCGCCGTCCGGGCGGTGCTGGCGGAGGCGATCCTGGCTGGCGGCTCGTCCTTGCGCGACTACGTCCAGACCAACGGCGAGCTTGGCGGCTTCCAGCGCAACTTCAGGGTCTACGACCGCGCCGGGCTTCCTTGCGTGGATTGCGGCTCGATGATCGAGCGGCGCGTCCAGGGCGGCCGGGCGACGTTTTTCTGCCCGTCCTGCCAGTCCTAGCGCATCGCGCTCTGGACCCTGCCGGCGGCTTATGGTTGAACCCCTCCGTTTTGCGCCGCAGCGGAGATCCTCCATGGCTTACGAGACCATCCTCGTCGAGAAGCGGGACAGCGTCGGTCTCATCACCCTGAACCGGCCGAAGGCGCTGAACGCCCTCAACGCCAAGCTGATCGAGGAGCTGAACCGGGCGCTCGACGCCATGGAGGCCGACGACGAGGTCGCGGCCGTCGTGCTCACGGGCTCGGAGCGGGCGTTCGCCGCCGGCGCCGACATCAAGGAGATGCTGGAGAAGGGCTACGCCGAGGCGGTGCGCTCCGACTTTATCGCCCCCTGGGGCCGGATCGCCGGCCGGACCAAGCCCACCATCGCCGCCGTCGCCGGCTACGCGCTCGGCGGCGGCTGCGAGCTTGCGATGATGTGCGACATCCTCATCGCCGCCGACAACGCGAAGTTCGGCCAGCCCGAGATCAACCTGGGCATTATCCCCGGCGCCGGCGGCACCCAGCGCCTCACCCGCGCCGTCGGCAAGGCGAAGGCGATGGAGATGGTGCTCACGGGAAGGATGATGGACGCCGAGGAGGCCGAGCGCGCCGGCCTCGTCGCCCGGATCGTGCCGACGGCCGAGGTCGTCGACGAGGCGGTCAAGGTGGGCCACGCCATCGCTGCGAAGTCGCCGCTCATCGTCAGGATGGCGAAGGAGGCGGTCGACGTCGCCTTCGAGACCACGCTCGCCGAGGGCGTCCGCTTCGAGCGCCGCGCCTTTTACGCCACCTTCGCCACCGAGGACCACGTGGAGGGCATGTCGGCCTTCAGCGAGAAGCGCAGCCCGCACTTCCAGAACCGTTAGCGCCAGAACCGTTGGAGATTGCGCCTCGCGTCCGCCGGCGGACGCGAGGCGTGTCCTGATCCCTGGCATTGACCCCGGAAGCGAAGGCCGCTATACGGCCCCCCTTCATCGAGACACAGAGGACAACCGTGGCCAATCATCGTTCAGCCGAGAAGCGCATCCGGCAGACCGAGAAGCGGACGCTGCAGAACCGCAGCCGGGTGAGCCGCATCAAGACCTTCATCCGCCGCGTCGAGGAGGCGGTCGAGGCCGGCGACCGGGACCGGGCGCGCGAGGCGTTCAGCGCCGCCGAGCCCGAGATCAGGAAGGGCGTGGCGAAGGGGGTCCTGCACCTGAACACGGCGTCGCGGCGGATCTCACGGCTGTCGCGGCAGGTGAAGGCCTTGAGCGTCGCCGAGGCGGGCGCCGCTCCCTAGGGCACGCACTTCCGGGGCGTTCCTCGTGGTCGTCTGCCTTGGGCAGGCGGCCTTTTGGCATTCGGGACACGCTTCATCTAGAGGCCGTCTGATCCCGTCCTCGTTCCCCTTGTCAGCCCTGCCGGCGCGGCATACCATCCGCGGCCGTACTCAAGGCGCGGCCGGCGTCGGTTTTTGCCGCTTGACGCCAAGCCTTTTCGATGCGGATGTTGACGGGCGCCAGGGCGCCGCCGATGTCGGGACCTCGCGGTTCAGGATTGCGACAAGGCCCCTACTTGCCCCTCTGGTTTCGCATCGGCGACAAGCGTAGACGACGAGCGTAGGCGTGCGCCGTTTCACGTCGAACGCGCCCCGGCAAGCGTGGGAGGGTGCGTCAGGGTGGTTCGTGCGCGTCGTGCGGGGCGGCCGGCAGGCTGGGGGGACGGATGGGAAGCGGTTCGCGGGCGGTGTCGGAGGCACGCATGGCGGTCCTGCCGGAAGGCGATGCCCGACAGCAGTGGATCCAGGTCCAGACCCGGCTGCGCGGCGAGTTCGGCGAGACGAACTACAGCACGTGGCTGAAGCCCCTGGAGTTCGCCGAGATCGACGGCGAGCGCGCGGTGCTCGCCGTGCCGACCCAGTTCATGCGCGACTGGGTGCTCGCCAACTACGCCGACCGCATCCGCTCGATCTGGAGCACGATCAACCCGGCGGTGCGGCAGGTGGCCCTGAACGTCCGCCCGGGGGCGGGGCTCGCCATGCGCCCCTCGCCGCCCTCGGCCAACCCCCTCGTCCGCCCGGCGAGCGACGCGCAGGAGCTGGAGGAACTGGGCGTTCGGCTCGACCCCCGCTTCACCTTCGAGACCTTCGTCGTCGGCAAGCCGAACGAGTTCGCGGTCGCCGCCGCCGAACGGGTCGCGGCGGAGCCGACGCCGCCCTTCAACCCCCTTTTCCTCTACGGTGGGGTCGGCCTCGGCAAGACCCACCTGATGCACGCGATCGGCTGGCGCGCCCGCGAGGTCGACCCGACGCGCCGCATCGTCTATCTCTCGGCCGAGAAGTTCATGTACCAGTTCGTGCGTGCCCTGCGCTCGAAGGACACGATGAGCTTCAAGGAGATGTTCCGCTCGGTCGACCTCCTTATGGTCGACGACGTGCAGTTCATCTCCGACAAGGACAGCACCCAAGAAGAGTTCTTCCACACCTTCAACGCGCTGGTCGAGCGCGGCAAGCAGATCGTCATCTCGGCCGACCGCAGCCCGGCCGACCTTGCGGGATTGGAGGAGCGTATCCGCTCCCGCCTCGGCTGGGGTCTCGTCGCCGACATCCACCCGACCACCTACGAACTGCGCCTGGGCATCCTCCAGGCGAAGGCCGAGCAGCTCAAGGTGCAGGTCCCCTCCGACGTGATCGAGTTCCTGGCGCAGCGAATCAATTCGAACGTGCGCGAGCTGGAGGGGGCGCTCAATCGGATCGTCCATCAGGCGGGGCTGATCCACCGCCCGGTCACGGTCGAAATGGCGCTGGACGTGCTCCGCGACCTCCTTCGCGCCAACGACCGGCGGATCACCGTGGAGGAGATCCAGCGCGCCGTCGTCGAGCACTACCAATTAAAGCTCGCCGACATGGCGTCGTCGCGCCGCTCGCGGGTCGTCGCCCGGCCCCGGCAGGTGGGGATGTACCTGGCAAAGCAGCTCACGCCGCGCTCGCTCCCCGAGATCGGCAAGAAGTTCGGCGGGCGCGACCACACGACGGTGATGCACGCCATCAAGCAGGTGGAGAAGCTGGTCCGCGAGGACCCGGCGTTCGCCGACGACGTGGAGCAGGTGCGCCGCCGCCTGATGGCCTGACGGGGCCGCCTTTTCGGCGGCGAATAAGGCTGCCAAGCCGCGTCAATTTTGCTAGCTTTCTCGCCCCTGCGGCGGCCCCGTGCCGGCCGCCCCATGCAACGCAACGCGAACAGAACGAAGCCCATGAAGCTGGTGATCGAACGCGCCGCCCTCCTCAAGTCCCTGAGCCACGTCCAGAACGTCGTCGAGCGGCGCAACACCATCCCGATCCTCGCCAACGTCAAGCTCGACGCGCAAGGGGAGAGGCTCGGCCTTACGGCGACCGACATGGAGCTGTCGCTGGCGGCGAGCGAGCCCGCAAGGGTCGCCGAGCCCGGCATGACAACGGTATCGGCGCACACCTTCTTCGACATCGCCCGCAAGCTGCCCGACGGCAGCGAGATCGCGCTGGAGCAGGCGGAGGGGTCGGGCGAAGTGACGCTCCAGGCGGGGCGCTCGGTCTTCACCCTGCCCTCGCTGCCCGGCGACGAGTTCCCGGCGATGGCGTTCGAGGACCTGGACGTGCGCTTTCGGGTGCCGGTCGAGGACCTGAAGCGGCTCATCGACAAGACGCGCTTTGCCATCTCGACCGAGGAGACCCGCTACTACCTGAACGGCATCTACCTCCACGCCGCGAAGGCGGGGGCGACGAGCACCCTTCGCGCCGTCGCCACCGACGGGCACCGTCTGGCCCGCGTCGAGGTCGACCTGCCGGAAGGCGCCAAGGACATGCCCGCCGTCATCGTGCCGCGCAAGACGGTGGCCGAGATCAGAAAGCTGATCGAGGGGATCGAGGGCGAGGTGCAGATCGCCGTCTCGCCGAGCCGGATCCAGTTCATGCTGGAGCGCGCCATCCTCGTCTCTCGGCTGATCGACGGCACCTTTCCCGACTACGAGCGGGTCATCCCGACCGGCAACGACAAGGCCGCCGTCCTGGAGGCGAAGCCGTTCGCCGACGCCGTCGACCGGGTCGCCACCATCTCGACCGAGCGGGCGCGCGCCGTGAAGCTGCGCTTCGAGCCGGGCCGCGCCACCGTCTCGGCCGTCAGCACCGAAGCCGGCCGCGCCGTCGAGGAGATCGACGCCGATTACGCGGGCGAGCCCCTGGAGATCGGGTTCAACGCGCGCTATATACTTGACATGATGGCGGAAATCGACGGCGGGCAGGTAAGGGTCGAGATGGCGAACGCGGCGGCGCCGACGCTCGTGCGCGACCCCGGCGATGCGGGTACGGCCTACGTCCTGATGCCCATGCGAGTCTGATGGCCGCACCAGCCCCGAGCGCAGCGGTCCCGATCGTGGCGGTCCCGCCGCCGACGGCCGTGACCGGCCTCGCGCTGAAGGATTTCCGCAACTACGGACGTGCCCACATCGAGGCCGGTCCCGGCCTCGTCGTCCTGTATGGCCCGAACGGCTCCGGCAAGACGAACCTCCTGGAAGCGCTCTCGCTCCTGGCGCCGGGGCGGGGCCTGCGCCGGGCGGCCTTGGCCGAGATCGACCGCGACGGCGGGGCGCCCTGGCGCCTGGAAGCCGTCGTCGATGCCAACGGCGAGCGGGTCGAGGTCGAGACCGGCCGCGACCCCGACGCGGAGCGGCGCTTCGTCCGCCTGTTCGGCGAGCCCGCGCGCGGCCAGGGGGCGCTTGCCCGGACGCTCGGCGTTGTCTGGCTCGTGCCGTCGATGGACCGGCTGTTCCAGGAGGGCGCCGCCGCGCGGCGGCGCTTCCTCGACCGTCTGGCGCTGGCCGTGTTCCCCGACCACGCGACGACGGCCGGCGCCTACGAGAAGGGCCTGCGCGAGCGGGCCGTCCTGCTTCGCACCGGCCGGCGCGACCCCGCGTGGCTCGGGGCCCTGGAGCGGCGGATGGCCGAGAACGCCGTCGCCGTCGCCGCGGCGCGGCGCGAACTCGTGAACGGCCTCAACCGCCTCCTGCTCGACGGCTTCGGCGCGCTGCCTCGTGTCGTCCTCACGCTCGAAGGCGAGGTCGAGGCGATGCTGGACGCGATGAGCGCGCTCGACGCGGAGGGCGCGATCAGGGACCGCTGGCGCTGGCTGCGCGACGCCGACGCCGTGACCGGGGGTTCGGGCTTGGGCGTCCACCGCAGCGACCTCGTCGTCGCCGACGCCGTGAGCGGCGAGCTGGCAGCGCGCTGCTCGACCGGGCGGCAGAAGGCGATGCTGCTCGCCGTGACGCTGGCCGAAGCGAGGCTGCGGCAGGCAAGGCTCGGCGACCTGCCGATCCTCCTCCTCGACGAGGTCGCGGCCCACCTCGACGGCGAGCGGCGCGAACGCCTGTGCGCCACCCTGGTCGATCTCGGCGCCCAGGCGTGGCTTACCGGCACCGACCCCGAGCTTTTCGCGGCCCTGCACGGCCGCGCCCGTTTCCTGGCCGTCGAAGAAGGACGCTTGCACGAACATGACTGAGCCCGCATTCCGGACGCCCGAACCCCATACGGACGACCCCGTCTACGATTCGACCTCGATCCAGGTCCTGGAAGGGCTGGAGGCGGTGCGGCTGCGTCCGGGGATGTACATCGGCGACACCGACGA
>JAGRGG010000141.1:0-1420 GCA_020445645.1 Geminicoccaceae bacterium
GCAAGCACCCGCAGCAGGAGTTCCTCCAGGTCGACACGACCAACATTCTCTTCATCTGCGGCGGCGCCTTCGCCGGGTTGGAGAAGATCATCAACAGCCGCGGCAAGCCGCGCTCGGTCGGGTTCGGCGCCGAGGTCCACAGCCCCGACGAGCGGCGGACGGGCGAGGTGCTGCGCGAGGTCGAGCCGGACGATCTCCTCAAGTTCGGCCTCATCCCCGAGTTCGTCGGCCGCCTGCCCGTGGTGGCGACGCTCACCGACCTCGACGTGCCGGCCCTCGTCAAGATCCTGAAAGAACCGAAGAACGCGCTGGTCAAGCAGTACCAGAAGCTGTTCGAGATGGAGGACGTGCGCCTCACCTTCACCGAGGACGCGATGAAGTCGATCGCCGAGAAGGCGATCCAGCGCAAGACGGGTGCCCGCGGCCTGCGCTCGATCATGGAGAGCATCCTTCTCGAAACCATGTTCGACCTCCCCTCGCTCGACGGAGTCGAGGAGGTCGTCGTCAACCGGGAGGTGGTCGAGAACGGCGCGAAGCCGCTCATGATCTACACCGAGCGCAAGGGCGACGCGAGCACCGCCTCCTGACATTCCTGGCAGACGGGACGGAGCGTCGGGCGGCGGCACCCGGCGTTTCGCTTTTTTGGCGAATTCGATTGCGTTTGCTCGCCGAATCGGCACCCTGGGCGCGGCTTCTTGAAAGGGTGTCCTGCCAAAGCCACCTTAGTTCGAGTTCGAGGAGGCCGGCGCATCAGGCGCCGGCCGGATCGGAGGTAGAATGGCCGACCTTTCCCAGACCGCGCTTTATCCGGTTCTACCCCTGCGCGACATCGTCGTTTTCCCCCACATGATCGTCCCCCTCTTCGTCGGCCGCGAGAAGTCGATCCGCGCGCTCGAGGAGGTGATGCGGGACGACAAGCAGATCCTCCTGGTGGCGCAGCGCAACGCGAGCCAGGACGATCCCGGCCCCGGCGACATCTACGACGTCGGCACCGTGTCGAGCGTCCTCCAGCTCCTGAAGCTGCCTGACGGCACCGTCAAGGTGCTGGTCGAGGGCGTCGGCCGGGCCAGGATCGGAAGCTTCGCCGACAACGACCAGTTCTTCCAGGTCCAGGCGGCGTCGCTCGACGACGAGACGAGCGAGCCGAGCGAGGTCGAGGCGCTGGCGCGCACCGTCGTCGCCCAGTTCGAGCAGTACGTGAAGCTGAACAAGAAGGTGCCGCCCGAGGTCCTGGTCTCGCTCTCGCAGATCGAGGAGCCGGGCAAGCTCGCCGACACGGTGGCCGCCCACCTGTCCTTGAAGATCCCCGACAAGCAGGGCCTCCTGGAGACCGCCTCGCTGCCCGAGCGGCTGGAGCGGCTCTACGGCTTCATGGAGGGTGAGATCAGCGTCCTCCAGGTGGAAAAGCGCATCCGCTCGC
>JAGRGG010000141.1:1463-1830 GCA_020445645.1 Geminicoccaceae bacterium
AGATGAAGGCGATCCAGAAGGAACTCGGCGAGCTTGAGGACGGCCGCGACGAGCTGACCGAGCTGGAGGAGCGGATCAAGAAGACCAAGTTCTCGAAGGAGGCGCGCGAGAAGGCGATGGGCGAGCTGAAGAAGCTGCGCTCGATGAGCCCGATGTCGGCGGAAGCCACCGTCGTGCGCAACTACCTCGACTGGATGCTCTCGATCCCCTGGAAGAAGCCCTCCAAGGTCAAGAAGGACCTGAAGCAGGCCCAGGGCATCCTGGACGCCGACCACTACGGCTTGGAGAAGGTCAAGGAGCGGATCGTCGAGTACCTCGCCGTCCAGCAGCGCGTCGACAAGATGAAGGGGCCGATCCTGTGCCTCGT
>JAGRGG010000141.1:1844-3204 GCA_020445645.1 Geminicoccaceae bacterium
GGCAAGACCTCGCTCGGCAAGTCGCTCGCCAAGGCAACGGGCAGGAACTTCATCCGCTTCAGCCTGGGGGGCGTGCGCGACGAGGCCGAGATCCGGGGCCACAGGCGGACCTATATCGGCTCGCTTCCCGGCAAGATCATCCAGTCGATGAAGAAGGCGAAATCGTCGAACCCCCTCTTCATGCTCGACGAGATCGACAAGATGGGCCAGGACTTCCGCGGCGATCCGTCGTCGGCCCTCCTCGAGGTGCTGGATCCCGAACAGAACATCAACTTCAACGACCACTACCTCGAGGTCGACTACGACCTCTCGGACGTGATGTTCGTCTGCACGGCCAACACGCTGCGGATGCCGCAGCCGCTCCTCGACCGGATGGAGATCATCCGCCTTGCCGGCTACACCGAGGAGGAGAAGGCCGAGATCGCCAAGCGCCACCTGATCACGAAGCAGAAGAAGGAGCACGGCCTCAAGGAGGAGGAGTGGTCGATCAACGACGACGCCCTCCTCGACCTGATCCGCTACTACACGCGGGAAGCCGGCGTGCGCTCGCTCGAGCGTGAGATCGCGAACCTCGCCCGCAAGGCGGTGAAGGAGATCGTCGGCGGCGAGCGCAAGGCGGTGAAGGTGACGCGCAAGAACCTCGACAAGTACGCGGGCGTGCGCAAGTACCGCTACGGCGAGGCCGAGCTCGAGGATCAGGTGGGCGCCACGACCGGCCTCGCCTGGACTGAGGTCGGCGGCGAGCTGCTCACGATCGAGGCCGTCACCCTGCCCGGCAAGGGCAAGATGACGATCACCGGCAAGCTCGGCGACGTGATGCAGGAGTCGATCCAGGCGGCCAAGAGCTTGGTCCGCTCGCGCTCGCTCGTGCTCGGCATCCGCCCCGAGGTCTTCGAAAAGGTGGACATCCACATCCACGTCCCCGAAGGCGCCACGCCTAAGGACGGCCCCTCGGCCGGTATCGCGATGGTGACGTCGATCGTCTCGACGCTCGCCAAGATCCCCGTCAAGGCCAGCGTCGCCATGACCGGCGAAGTCACCCTGCGGGGGCGCGTGCTGCCCATCGGCGGGCTCAAGGAAAAGCTCCTCGCCGCGAGGCGGGGTGGCCTGAAGACCGTCCTGATCCCGAAAGACAACGAGAAGGACCTCGCCGAGATCGCGGACCTCGTCAAGAAGACCCTGGAGATCATCCCGGTATCCACCGTCGACGAGGTGCTGCGCGTCGCCCTCACCCGCCAGCCCGAGCCCATCGACCCCGACGAAGCCGACGTCCCGGCCGAGGTGCTCCCCAAGGTCGAGGACGGCGGGCGGGAGGCGCGGCTCCCGAACTAGGAGGATTACGCTTCGCGTCCGCTGGCGC
>JAGRGG010000142.1 GCA_020445645.1 Geminicoccaceae bacterium
CCGCCGGCACCCCCGCCGCCGCCGCGCGAGGGCTTCTGCGACACCCTGACCCGGATCGTCGCCGCCGAGCGCCTCGGCTTCGCGCCCCTGCGTGCTGGATCCACCGGCGACCGGCGCTGGTCCGGCACCGCCGTGCCCTTCGGCTTCGCCCGCTGCGAGGTCGAAGGGGGATTCTACCCCACCGCCACCTACGCCTGCACGAACGTCCCGCGCCGGGGCCGCAGGGGCGGCGTCCTCGACGACGAGTTCGACGCCATCGGCGACGCCGTCGACGCCTGCCTCGCCCGCGCCGCGTGGTACCCCGCCGACTGGCGCCGCGGCGACGAGCACCGCTTCGGCCTCGGCGAGCGGCAGGTGACGTGGCGCGACATCAAGGCGTCGCCGAAGCCCGCCCTCCAGCTCAAGGTCGAGGAGGACTTTCTGCGGCACCGATATCTGGTGCGGCTGGCGGTCTTCACCTTGCAGTAAAGGCCCCGCGCCAGCGGTCGCGCAGCGAAATCAGGCCTCTTTGCGGATCTGCGTCCCGATGCCGTGCTCGGTGAACAGTTCGAGCAGCAGCGCGTGCGGCACCCGCCCGTCGAGGATGGTGGCGGCGCGGACGCCGGCCTCGACGGCGGCCATGCAGGTCTCGACCTTGGGGATCATGCCCCCGCTGATGACGCCCGTATCGATGAGGCGGCGCGCGTCGGCGAGCGAGAGCCAGGGGAGGAGGGCTTTGTCGGCGCCCAGCACGCCCTTCACGTCGGTGAGCATGAGGAGGCGCCGCGCCTTGAGGGCGCCGGCGACGGCGCCCGCCGCCGTGTCGGCGTTGATGTTGTAGGTCTCGCCGCCGGCGCCCACGCCGATCGGCGCCACGACCGGGATGATCTCGGAGCGGGCGAGGAGGTCGAGGATGCCGGCGTCGACCGTCTCGGGCTCGCCGACGAAGCCGAGATCCTCGCCGTTCCGGGTCAGGCGCTTGGCCTGGATCAGCCGCGCGTCCTTGCCCGAGATGCCGACCGCCTTGCCGCCCGCACCCTGGATCGCGGTCACGATCTCCTTGTTGATCTTGCCGGCGAGCACCATCTCGACCACCTCGATCGCGGCGGCGTCGGTGACGCGCAGCCCGTCGACGAAGCGGCTCTCGATGCCGAGGCGGGCGAGCATCGCCTTGATCTGCGGCCCGCCGCCGTGGACGACGACGGGGTTGATCCCGGTCTGCTTCATCAAGACCACGTCGCGGGCGAAGTCGGCCGCGAGGTGCTCCTCCCCCATCGCGTGCCCGCCATACTTGATGACGAAGGTGGCGCCCGCGTGGCGGCGCATGTAGGGCAGCACCTCGATCAGCGTGCGGACCACGTCGGCCTGATCGTCGCTCAAGGTCGGTTCTCCCCTTCCGGCAGGGCGTAGGCGGCGAGCCGCGCGCGGAAGGCGTCGAGCCCCGCCCCCTTCTTGGCACTGGTCGCCATCGGCCCCGGCAGCGCCGCCGCCTGTCTTGCCAGACGCTTTTCGATCTCGTCCAGCCGGCGTCGCAGGTCGGTCGGGCCGACGAGGTCCGCCTTGGTGAGGACCGGCAGGAACGGCACCGCCGCCTTGGCCAGGAGGTCCATCACCTCGAGGTCGTTCGCCTTGGCGCCGTGGCGGGCGTCGATCAGGAGGCAGACGAGGCGAAGGGTCGGGCGGCCGCGCAGGTAGGCGAAGACGAGCCGCGTCCACGCTTCGACCTGTTCCTTCGGCGCCTTGGCGTAGCCGTAGCCCGGCATGTCGACGAGCCAGAGGCGCCCGCCGTCGAGCGAGAAGTAGTTGAGCTGCTGGGTGCGGCCCGGCGTGTTCGAGGTGCGGGCGGCGTCGCCCCGGCCGAGCAGCGCGTTGATGAGGCTCGACTTGCCGACGTTGGAGCGCCCGGCGAGCGCCACCTCGGGCGGACCCACGGGCGGCAGCTGGTCGAGCCCGGCGACGCTCAGCATGAAGGCGGGCGGGCGGGCGTAGAGCAGCCGCGCCGCCTCGCCGTCGTCCTCGTCCTTGGGCTCGTTCAGACCTCCCCCTCCGGGGCGAGACGGCCGATGAACGGCAGGTGGCGGAAGTTCTCCGCGTAGTCGATGCCGTAGCCGACGACGAACACGTCCGGGATGACGAACCCGACGAAATCGGCCTCGATCTCGACGGCGCGGCGCTCGGGCTTGTCGAGAAGGGCGCAGGTCCAGACCGGGTCCGCGCCGTTCTCGACCAGCAGGTCGCGGGTGAACTTGAGCGTCCTGCCCGTGTCCTGGATGTCGTCGACGAGGAGGACGGGGCGCCCCCCGACGCTGCCCGGCAGGTCGCCGATCACCTTCACCCTGCCGGAACTGGTCGTCTCCAGGCCGTACGAGCTTACCTGGAGGAACTCGACCTTGGGCGTCATCCCCTCGTCGTCCATCGCCCGGATCAGGTCGGCCATGAACATGAAGCTGCCCTTGAGGAGCCCTACCACGGTCACGTCGGCCGGCACCCGGTCCTTGATCTCACGGGCAAGCTCGCCCACGCGCGCGTCGACCTCGGCGCCCGGAAACAGCACCTCCACCCGCTCGTCGACCATCGCCGCCTCCGCCCTAGCCCGGCTTCACGCCCATGCGCCACATGATGACGCGCTGCTGGATGATGGAAAGCGTGTTGTTCCACGTCCAGTAGATCACGAGCCCGGCCGGGAAGGTGGCGAAGAGGAAGGTGAACATGACCGGCAGGAAGCTCATCACCTTCGCCTGCGTGGGGTCGGCCGGCTGCGGGTTGAGCCGCTGCTGGAGCCACATCGTGAACCCCATGAGGAGCGGCCAGACGCCGATCATGAGGAAGTGCGGCGGGGTGAAGGGGATAAGGCCGAACAGGTTGAAGACGCTGGTCGGGTCCGGGGCCGAGAGGTCGTGGATCCAGCCGTAGAAGGGCGCGTGGCGCATCTCGATCGAGACGAAGAGCACCTTGTAGAGCGAGAAGAACACCGGGATCTGCACGACGATCGGCAGGCATCCCGACATCGGGTTCACCTTCTCCCGCTTGTAGAGCGCCATCATCTCCTGCTGCATCTTCGCCTTGTCGTCGGTCTGCTCCCGGATCCGGGTCATCTCGGGCTGGAGCTTCTTCATCTGGCTCATCGCCCGGTAGCTCTTGTTGGCGAGCGGGAAGAAGACGAGCTTGACGCAAAGGGTGAGCAGCAGGATGGCGATGCCGTAATTGCCGACGAGACGGTAGAAGAAGTCGAGGACGTGGAACATCGGCTTGGTGAGGAAGTAGAACCAGCCGAAGTCGACGGCGCGGTCGAAGAGCGGGATGTTCAGGGATTCGCTGTAGGCGTCGAGCTTGTCGACCTCCTTGGCGCCGGCGAAGAAGTGGTCGGTGACGCTCGCCGTCTCGCCGGGCGCCACGGTGAGCGGGGCGCCCAGGTAGTCGACCTGGTAGCGCGGCGCCGCCGCCGTACCGGTCTCGCGGAAGGTCGCCGTCCGCTGCCCGTCCTGCGGCGGGACGAGGGACGCTAGCCAGTACTTGTCGGTGAAGCCGAGCCAGCCGCCCGTCGTCTTCGCCTCGATCTTCTTGTCCTCGACGAGGTCCTTGTAGTCGACCTCGTTGAGCTTGCCGTCGATGGCGCCGATCGGCCCCTCGTGGAGGATGTAGTAGCCGGACGTGTGCGGCGTGCCCCAGCGGCTCACGAGGCTGTAGGGGTAGAGGGTGACGGGCTCGCCGGTGTTGTTCGTCACCGAGCGCTCGACCTCGAACATGTAGTTCCGGTCGAGCCCGATCCGCTTTTGAAAGGCGAGGCCCTGGCCGTTGTCCCAGGCGAGCGTGACGGGCGCGTCCGCCTTCAGCGTCCCCCCGTCGCCCTCCGCCTTCCAAAGGGCGTCCTCCCCCGGCACCGCCGTCGCCCCGTCGCCCGGCACCCAGCCGAACTCGGCGAAGTAGGGGTCCGGCGCGCCCACGGGGTTGAGCAGCTCGATCTCGGGCGAAGCGGGGTCGATGGTGGCGTGGTAGTCGGCGAGCGTCACGTCGTCGATCCGCCCCCCCTTGAGCGACAGCGAGCCGTGCAGGCGGCCGTTGTCGATCCTGAGGCGCGGCGTCGCCTCGATCGCCGCGGCCCGGTCGGTCGGTGCCGCGGCCCCGCCGCCGCCCGCGGCCGGCACAGCACCCGATCCGGCGGGCGCGGCTGCCTGTCCTTGTCCTTGGCCCTGCTCCTGGGTCGGGACCGGCCGGGTCGCCGCGTCCTGCTGCGCCGTCTCCTGGGCCTGCTTGGCCGCCTGCTGCTCGCGCAGGCGCGGCGCCTCGTAGAGGAACTGGAATCCCAGGATGATGACGACCGAGAGCACGATGGCGACGATCAGGTTGCGTTGGTCGGACATGATCCCGGTCACGGCATGGGTTGGGAGGGTGGCACGGGGTCGTAGCCCGACCCGCCCCAGGGGTGGCAGCGGCAGAAGCGCCGAAATGCCAGCGAGCCGCCTTTGGCGGCGCCGTGGCGCTCCAGCGCGTCGAGTGCGTATTCGGAGCAGGTCGGCAGGTAGCGGCAGCGGGGCGGCAGGACCGGCGAGAGAAGGACCCTGTAGAGCCGGACGAGCCACGCGAGCGGCCGGGCCTGGGGAGTCATGCGCCCTCCATCAGCCCCCGCTCAAGGTCGCGGAGGATCTCGGCGTAGGGGCACGTCAGCACCCGTCCGCGCGCCACCAGCACGTAGTCGTGGCCCGGACGGCCGAGGCGCGGCACGAGGTCGGCGGCGGCGGCGCGCAGGCGGCGCTTCGCCCGGTTGCGCTGCACCGCACCCCCCACCTTGCGCGACGCCGTGAAGCCGACGCCGATCGACGCGGGGTCTTCCCCCGTCCCCGGCCGGTCCGCGCGCTGGAGGACGAGCGAAGGGAAGGCGCGCTTCCGCCCACGCGCCGCGTGCAGGAACTCGGCGCGGCGCTTCAGGCGCACGACGGCGGGGCCGTCGGGGCCCACGACGGCGGCTTCGCCGCTGGAACTCACGGCGACGGCTTCGCCGCCAGGACTCATGACGACGGCTTCGCCGTCGGGGCGCACGACGCCGGGGCCGTTCAGGCCGAGAGCTTCTTGCGGCCGCGCGCGCGCCGGGCGCGGATCACGTTGCGGCCGCCGACCGTCGCCATGCGGGCGCGAAAGCCGTGGCGCCGCTTGCGCACGAGTCGGCTCGGCTGATAGGGTCTCTTCACCGCTTGGGTCCTCGTCAACGGGGGCAGGGAATCGTGCGCCGATATAGGTGCGGGCGGCTTTCCTGTCAAATGGAGGTCGCGTTTCCGCCCGCCGGCTTTCCCGCCCGCCGCCGGCGCGAGGGGAGGGGCGGCGCGCGGGGCGGATGGTTCGGGACGACGAGATCCACGCTTCGACGGCAAACCCTCGCGTCCCCCTGGGGCGCGGCCTCTCGACGCGCATCCTCCTGCTCACGGTGGGCTTCGTCCTCCTGGGCGAAGTGCTGATCTTCGTCCCCTCGATCGCGCGCTTCCGCCAGACGTGGCTGGAGGAGCGGCTGAACGTCGCCTACCTCGCCACGCTCGCCCTCGACGCCGGGTCCGATCCTTCGCCGGCGTTGCAGGCCCGGCTCCTCGAGGCGACGGGCGCCTTCGCCATCTCGGTGCGCTCGCCCTCGCCCGTCCTCATGCTGGGCACGGAGGAGGCGATGCCCGACCGCACCGTCGACCTCGGCCACGCCTCGTGGCCGGAGCTGGTCATGCACGCGCTCGAGACCCTCGCCAAGGGGGGCGGGCGGGTGCTTCGGGTCACGGGGATGCCGGAGGGGGCGCCGGGGACGATGATCGAGATCCTCCTGCCCGAGCGCCCGCTGTTCTCGGACATGGTCGCCTACGGCTGGCGCATCCTCGCCCTCTCGCTCTTCCTCTCCCTCGTCGTCGCGGGGTTCGTCTTCCTCGCCCTTCGCCTGCTCATCGTCCGCCCCTTGCGCGAGATCACGGGCGGCATCGCCCGCTTTCGCGCCCGACCCGAGGACGCGAGCGGCGACGCGGCCACGATGCTGCGCCCGGACGAGATCGGCATCGTCGGGCGCGAGCTTGCCGCGATGCGCACCGGCGTCCGGCAGGCGCTCGGGCAGAAGACCCGCCTCGCGGCCCTGGGCGAGGCCGTCGGCAAGATCAGCCACGACCTGCGCGCCGTGCTCGCCACCGCCGTCCTCGTCTCCGACCGGCTGGAGGACAGCCCGGACCCCGAGATGCGCGCGGTGGCAAGGCGGCTGTTCCCGTCCCTGGAACGGGCGACCCGGCTCTGCGAGGCGACGCTCGACTTCGCAAGGCAGCGCCCCGCCCCGCCCCGCCTCGGCCCCGCGTGCCTCCACGCGGTCGCGGCCGAGGCCGTCGGCGACGCCCTCCTCGGCGCCGAGGGCATCGTCCTCGACAACCGCCTGCCTCCGGGCCTCGTCGTCCGCGCCGACCGCGACCAGCTCTACCGGGTCTTCCTGAACCTCGCCCGCAACGCCAGGGCGGCGATGCCGGACGGCGGGCGGCTGACGATCGAGGGCGGCGCCAGCCCCGGCGGCTGCGAGGTCGGGGTCAAGGACGAGGGCGAAGGCGTCCCGCAGGCCGCGCGCGCCTCCCTGTTCCAGCCCTTCGCCGGCGGCACCGACGGCGGGGCCGGGCTCGGCCTCGCCATCTGCCGCGAGGTCATGCGCAACCACGGCGGCGACATCCGCCTCGAAGCCTCTGGCCGGGAAGGGGAGGGCGGCACATGTTTCGTCCTGTCCCTGCCGGCCCGGCTCGTCCTCGCCGCCGGCTGAGCCGCCCGGAACGCCGCCCATGCCCCGCATCGCCCCCGCCTTGTGCCTCCTCGCCCTCGCCGCCTGCGCGCCCTCCCTCGACGCCCAACTCGGCACGGAAGGCGTCGAATCCACCCTGCGCCGCTACTACGACGCGCACGACCTGCAAGAGGGCGTGGGCATGTGCCTCGACCCGGAGATCAAGACGATCACCAGGATCGAGAACGTCCAGCGCAAGGACGGCAAGCTCGTCCTCGACCTCCGCTACGCCTACTGGGACCGCTCCGCCGACGTGTCGGGGATCACGTTCAACGGCCTCTGCGAAGGCTTCGCCACCCGCACCTTCACCCTCGACGCCGACACCTACCAAGTGCTGGGCGCTTCGCGGCCGCGGGACAGGACGGGGTAGGTCACGCGAAGCGTCGAACGACGCTAAAGCTGCTTCAGCGCCCCCTCGCGCCAGCGGAACAGCCCGTCCGCGAGGAACGACAGGATCGAGCGGCTGCCGACCTGCAACTCCACGTCGACCGCCATGCCGGGGGCGATGGCGAAGGCGCCTTGCCCGTCCATGCTCGCCCGATCGGTGAGCACGGTGATGCCGTAGGCGCGGGCGTCATCGGACCCCCGCCGGGAGGCGTCGGCGTTGATCTGCTGCACGGTGCCCTCCAGCGCCCCGAAGCGGGCGAAGTCGTAGGCGTGGACCTTGACCCGCACCGGCATCCCCTCCTTGACGCGGGCGATGTCGCTGTCCGGCACGCGCGCCTTGACGACGAGCCCGGCCGCGACCGGCACGATCGTCATGAGCGGCTCGTTGGCCCCCACCGACTGCCCGACGGCGGTGACGGCGAGGTCCTGGACGACCCCCGACGCCGGCGCCCGCACGTCGAGTTCGGCGATCTTCGTGTCCTCGCCCTCCAGGAGCTTGCCGAGCCGGTCGCGCTCGGCCGTGACGGCGCTGAGGCGGCTCAGGATCTCGCTCTGCGTGTCCTTGGCGAACGAGGCGAGGCGGCTCTCGGCCTCGGCGAGCGCCGCCCTGGTCGCGGCGAGCCCCGCCTCCGCCTTCTTCGCCTCGCCCTCGGCGTCGACGATCTGCCCCTCCAGTTCGACCAGCTTCAATTTCGGGTAGAGCCCGCGCTCGGTCAGCTCCTTCACCGCCTCGTGCTGCTGGCCCAGCAGGGTGCGGCTGCCCTTCAGCCGGCTCGCCTCGGCCCCGGCCCTGCCGACCTCGCTTTTCCGGCTCTCGACCGAGCGCCGCAGGGTCTCCCGGCGCTCGGCGACGGCGTCGGCGCGGGCGGCGAAGAGCTTCTTCTCCTGCGCCACGAGGTCGGGCCGCGCCTCGGCGAGGCCGTCCGGGAAGACGATGTCCTTGCCCGACGCCTCGGCGACGAGCCGGGCCGCCTCCGCCGCCCGCACCTGCCAGAGGCCCAGGGTTTCGTCGCGGTCGAACAGGTTCTGCCTGCCGTCCAGCTTCAGCACCACCTCGCCCGCCTCCACCGTGTCGCCGTCCTGGACGAGAAGGTCCGTGACCTTGCCGCCCTTCGGGTGGTTGACGAGCTTCACCCGCCCCGCGGGCTCGACCTGCCCCGGCGCCTGGACGACCTCCTCCACCTTGGCCCAGCCGGCCCAGGCCCCCCCCGCCACCAGGAGGAGCGCCAGCGTCAGGATGAGCGCGCCCGCGCTGCCGGGGTGCCCCTCCAGGAGGTGGCGGGCGTCGCTCGGCGCCTCCCGCCCCGTCGTCAGCCGCTTGACGAGCCCGCCGTCCATGCCCCTCACCCCGCCGCCCGCTGCGCCACGTGGCCTTGCATCCTCGGCGCCACTTCCCCCGGCGTGCCGATGGCGGCGATCTTCCCCTCGTGGAGGAACACCGCCCGGTCGCACAATTCCAACGCCGAGGGGCGGTGGGTGATGAGCACGATCGTCCGCCCGCTGCCCGCCCGCTTCAGGTTGGCCAGCAGGTACGCCTCGCCCGCGGGGTCGAGCGCGCTCGTCGCCTCGTCGAGGATGAGGAGGCGCGGGTTGCGGACCAGCGCGCGCGCGATGCACAGCAGTTGCCGCTGCCCCATCGACAGCCCCGCGCCCCGCTCGCCGAGCACGGTCTCGTAGCCGTCGGGCAGCGCCTGGACGAAGTCGTGCGCGCCGACGAACTTCGCCGCCGCCACGACGCGCGACGAATTGGTCTCCGGCGCCCCCATGCCGACGTTCTCGGCGATCGTGCCCGAGAACAGCTGCACCTCCTGCGGCACGACGCCGATCTGGCTGCGGTACGAGGCCGGGGCGACGCTTGCCAGATCGACCCCGTCGACCAGCACCCGCCCCTCGTTCGGGCGCTCCAGCCCCATGAGGAGCCGGGCGAGCGTGCTCTTGCCCGACCCCGGCACCCCCGCGACCCCGAGCATTCCCCCCGGCGCCACCTCGACATCGATCCCGTCGAGCGCCGGGCGCTTGCCCTTGGCGTAGGCAAAGCGCACCCCCTCGAAGCGGACGTGCCCCCGGATCGGCGTCGGCATGAGCGCCGCGTCCGGGCGCCGCTCGACCTGCTCGCGCATCAGCGTGTCGAGCCGGCCCAGCGCGTCGCGCGCCTGCTGGAGCTGGTGCCAAGCGGCGAAGCACTGGCGCATAGGGGCCAGCGCCCGCGCCGAGAGGATCGTGCAGGCGACGAGCGCCCCCACCGAGAGATCGCCCGCGACGATCATCCGGGCGCCGAAATAGACGATGACCAGCGCCACGACGTGCTGGAGCGTCGTGCCGAGCGCGCTCACCCGGTTGGCGAGCCGCCCCGCCTCCAGCCCGCTCCAGGCCCCCTCCACCTGCCGCTCCTCGAAGCGCTTTTCCATGACGGGCTCGAGCGCCAGCGCCTTCACCGTCAGCGCCTGCGCCACCGTCTCGCTCAGGCACGACGCCTTCGCGGCCCCGGCCCGAAACCCCGCCTTCAAGAGCCGCTGCTGGCGCCCGTGCGCCAGCGCCGAGAGCCCGACGAAGAGGGGAATCGCCGCCAGCGTGACGAGGCCCAGCGTCGGGCTGAGGAGGAGGATGCCGACGAGGAACAGGCCGACGAAGACGAGGTCGACCAGCAGGAGCGGCAGGCTCGACGACAGGAAGGCCCGGATCTGGTCGAGCTGGCGCAGCCGCTCCATCATCTGCGCCGTGGGCATGCTCTCGAACACCCGGTAGGGCAGTTGCAGGAGGTGGTGGACCACCTCGCTGCCGAGCGAGAGGTCGAGCCGCGCCCCCGCCCGGCTCATCACGCCGCCCCGGAGCGTCCGAAGGGCAAGCTCAAAGGCGAACAGCGTCGCCATGCCGATGGCGAGCGCGTCCAGCATCCCCAAGGCCGCGTGGGCGATGACCTTGTTGTAGACCGACATCATGAAGATCGGCGTTGCCAGCGCCAGAAGGTTGATGCACACCGAGGCGACCCCGATCTCCCAGAGCACCGGCTTCAGCCGGCGCAGGATCGCCTCCTGCCAGAGCAGCCCCGCCCCCTCCTCGGCCGCCCGCGCCTTCTTGATCGCCACCATTTGCGGCCCGAGCTTCGCCGCCATGCGCGGCGTGTGCGCCGTCGTCACCCCCCGCTCCGGCTCGACCAGCAGCAGATGCGCCCCCGTCCGCGCGCGGACGACCCAGGCCCCCCCGGCGCCGTCCATCAGCAGGTAGGGCGGCTCGGCACGCCGCAGCCGCTGCGCCGTGGAAACCGCCGTCTCCACGTCGAAGCCCAGCCTCTTTGCCGCCCGCTCCAGCGCCTCCAGCGTCATCCCCCCCTCGGGCACCGGCGCCGCCGCCCGCAGCTCCGCCTCGCCGAGCGGACGGTCGAGCTGGCCGCAAAGCCGCATGAACCCGGAGAAAAGCGCGTCGCGCGGCGCCACGGCGGCCTGCATGGTGGCCAAGGGATCGCCTCCAACCTGACGGGAGAATCTCTAACGTTTTACGTTAGAGGAAGCGGATTGGCAACAACCATTAATTGAATATGGGTCGAGTCTGAAAACGCCCCCCGCCAGCGGACGCGAAGCGTTTTCAATCAAGGGCGTAGGCGAGAAACTTCAGGTAGGCGGTCTCCGGCAACGCCGGGTGGACCGGGTGGTCCGGCCCCGCGAAGGCGCGGTGGAGGAGGCGCCCGCCGCGCCCCGCCGCCCGGATGCCGCCCCAGACCTCGGCCGCGAAGGCGTCCGCCTCGACGTTGTGCGAGCAGCAGGCGATGCATAAGAATCCGGGCTCGGCGGTGACGGCGGCGGCGTCGCGGGCCAGCTTGCGGTAGGTACGAAGCCCGACCGCCAAGTCCTTCCGGCTCCTGACGAACGCCGGCGGGTCGGCGACGACGAGGCCGAAGCGCCGCTTCTCGGCGGCGAAGCCCTCCAGCGCCTTGAAGGCGTCGCTCCTGACCGTCTCGACCCGCGCCTCGACCCCCTGACGCGCCGCCGACTCGCGGGCGAGGTCGAGCGCGGGGCCGGAGCCGTCGACCAGCGTGACCGACGCCGCCCCGCCCGCCGCCGCGCCCAGCCCGAAGCCGCCCGAATGGCTGTAGAGGTCGAGCACGTCGGCGCCCCTGGCGAGCCCCCGCACGAACGCCCGGTTCAGCCGCTGGTCGTAGAACCAGCCCGTCTTCTGCCCCCCGTGCGGGTCGATCAGGAAGGGCAGCCCGTTCTCCTCGATCCAAAGGCGCCCCGGCACCGCCCCCGCCAGCGCCTCGACCCCCTGGCCCAGCCCTTCCAGGAGCCGCACCGGCGCGTCGTTGCGCGCCAGCACGTTCCGCGCGCCCGTCGCCTTCGAGAGCGCCGCGAGCAGCGGTTCCCGCAGCCGGTCCATCCCCGCCGCGTTCATCTGCACGACCAAGTGATCGTCCCCGAACCGATCCACCACCAGCCCCGGCAGCCCGTCCCCCTCGGCGTGGACCAGCCGGTAGAACGGCCGCTCGAACAGCGATTGACGCAGGCCCAGCGCCCGCTCCACCCGCCGCTCCAAAAACGCCCCGTCGATGACCGCGTCCTTGTTCCGGCTCAGGAGCCGCCCCGCGATCAGCGAATGCGGGTTGAACTGCGCCACCCCTATGACATTCCCGTTCGGCGCCATCAGCCGAACCGGCGCCCCCGGCTCCAGCGCCTTCGCCGCCTCGTCGATCCTGAGTTCGTTCGAGAACAGCCAGGGATGCCCCCCGCGCAGCCGCGCGTCGTGGCCCTTGAGGATGCGGATCGTCGGATAGGTCATGGAAAAGCGCCGGAGTAGGAGAAGGTCGGCACATGGCCCCTTCGGGGGCGTGAGGCAAGCGCCAGCGGACGCGAAGCGTAACTGACGGTTGCCCTCCGCCGCGTTCGCCGTCACCATGCGGGCAACCAATCCAGGGAGGAACGCCATGATCCGCACGACCCGCCGCGCCATTCTCGCGTCCGGCGTCAGCCTGCTCGCGCTCGCGGGCATTGCGAACGCGCAGGAGGTGGCGATCTACAGCGGCATGGACCGGATCCATCCGGTCTGGGCCGAGCACGGGATGGTGGCGAGCCAGGAGGCGGTGGCGACCCGGGTGGGGGTGCGGATCCTGGAGCAGGGGGGCAACGCCGTCGACGCCGGGGTGGCCGTGGCGTTCGCGCTCGCCGTGACCCTGCCGCGCGCCGGCAATCTGGGCGGCGGCGGGTTCATGATGGTCCACGACGCGGAGTCGGGCGAGACGGCGGCGATCGACTACCGGGAGAAGGCGCCGAAGGCGGCGGAGCGCGACCAGTTCCTCGGCAAGGACGGCGAGGCGGACAGCGAGCTGTCGCGCTACCACGGCCTCGCCGTCGGCGTGCCCGGCACGGTCGCCGGGATGGCGCTCGCCCTTGAGAAGTACGGCACGATGAGCCTGAAGGAGGCCCTGCAACCGGCGATCGAGCTTGCCGAGAAGGGCATCACCGTCACCCCGGCGCTCGCCGATTCGCTCGAGGGGCTGGAGGACAGGCTCAGGAAGTGGCCGTCGTCCGAGAAGATATTCTTCAAGGAGAAGGGCTTCTACGAGCCGGGCGACACGCTGAAGCAGGCGGACTTGGCCGCGAGCCTGAAGGCGATCGCCGAGGGGGGGCCGAAGGCGTTCTACGAAGGCCCGATCGCCGAGAAGATCGTGAAAGCCGTGAAGGACGCCGGCGGCAACATGGCGATGGAGGATCTCAAGTCCTACGAGGCCAAGGTCCGCGAGCCCGTCAAGGGCACCTACCGCGGCTACGGGATCGCCTCGATGCCGCCCCCCTCGTCGGGCGGCGTCCACATCGTCGAGATCCTCAACATCCTGGAAGCCTACCCCATCGGCTTTTTGGGCTCGAACTCGGCCGAGACGATCCACCTGATGGCCGAGGCGATGAAGCGCGCCTACGCCGACCGCTCGGAGTACTTGGGCGACAGCGACTTCGTCGACGTGCCGATCGAGGCGCTCACCGACAAGGCGTATGCCGCCGTGCTGCGGGAAGGGATCGACCGCAACCGGGCGACACCTTCCGCCTCGATCAAGCCCGGCAACGTGGTGGCCCCCTACGAGAGCGACCAGACCACCCACTTCTCGATCGTCGACAAGGACGGCAACGCCGTCTCGAACACCTACACGATCAACTTCACCTACGGCACCGGCTACGTCGCCCCCGGCACCGGCATCCTCCTCAACAACGAGATGGACGACTTCTCGGCGAAGCCCGGCGTCCCCAACGCCTACGGCCTGATCGGCGGCGAGGCCAACGCCGTCGAGGGCGGGAAGCGTCCCCTCTCGTCCATGAGCCCCACCATCGTCACCAAGGACGGCAAGCCCTGGCTCGTCACCGGCTCCCCCGGCGGCAGCCGGATCATCACGACGACCCTGCAGGTCATCATGAACATGATCGACCACGGCATGAACGTCGCCGAGGCCACCGTCACCCCGCGCGTCCACCACCAGTGGCTCCCCGACGAACTCCGCATCGAGGAGGGCCTCAGCCCCGACACCCTCGCCCTCCTCGCCGCCAAGGGCCACACCATCAGCCTGGAGGAGGTGATGGGCTCGACCCAGTCGATCCACCTCGACCCCGAGACGGGCTACAGGCTCGGCTACTCGGACCCGAGGGCGGCGGGGGCGCTGACGGAGGGGTATTAGGGTAGGAGAGGGCGGGCCTGGGGCGGGGGTGCCTCGGGCCTGCCTTTGGGTGGCAGTGTCGGCGTTTCAGGCACGGGTCCCCGCTCAAGGCGGGGACGACAGGCTGGAGGAAGAGGCAGACGACTGAGCATGACCAAATCCGCATAAGAATATGAATCAATGCTCCCACTTCTCAAGCTGTCGTCCCCGCCTTGAGCGGGGACCCATGCCTTAGGAGTTAGCCACAAGAGGTGCATCATTATGAAATCAACGATCTGCCCAATTTGGGGTACGCCTGCTCAAGAGCGTCCCACAAGTCGTGATGCGCGCGACGTGGATTCGCCGCGTGCAGGTGGGCATTATATGATTTCTCGTAGTGCTGAAGTACAAATAAAAAATTGGAGTGACAAAGAAAAAGCAATCCTAACTACGCATATTGTAAATCAGCACCGAGCAGGTGAGGAACACCCTTTTGTCAATTCTTATATTCTTGAAAAGGTGACTCTAAATGTGCCGCTGCCTTACAGCGAAAGGATAAAAAGATATTTCATGTGGCTTGCGCAACAAATACATATTATAGGTGAGTACATCATTTTTAAAAATATTAATAAAGAATATAATAACGAAATACTCTGCTTGACTGCATGGACAGAATGCATTGATATACAGGAGACGATCGAACTAACTGGATTACTATTTCAGCAAGGTTTTTTTGAAGGTAGCCCTGTCCAATTTAGGCTTACTCTTAAAGGTTACGAGCGCCTTGAAAAAGTCGAACGGCGCCTGATTCCTTCCATTCAAGCATTCGTCGCCATGTGGTTCGATCCTTCCATGACTGATGCCTACGACCAGGGCATAGAACCGGCCGTGCGCGAGACCGGCTACGAGCCCCTTCGCATCGACCGTAAGGAACACACCAATAAGATCGACGACGAGATCGTCGCGGAGATCAAGCGCTCGAAGTTCCTGATCGCCGACTTCACCTGCGGCGTCGTTCCTCACGACGGCAAGGACACCGCCATCGCACGCGGCGGCGTCTACTATGAAGCCGGCTTCGCGCAGGGCCGGGACATCCCGGTCATCTGGTGCTGCCGGAGCGACCGCATCGGCGATGTCCATTTCGACACGCGGCAGTTCGCGCACATCGTCTGGGACGACCCGGCCGACCTGCGCAAGCGCCTTCGTGACCGCATCATCGCCGTCATCGGCGAGCGGAAACTTCCATCCTCGTAAACGATGTGCCTCCCATGCTATCTTATCCTGGCGCCCTTGCGCATCGGCCCCATCCCGACGAGACGCCACCTCGAAGCGCGTTTTTACGAAACGAACCCAAGCGCGATGCAAAAGACAGGAATCACCGTCAGTTACACGACTGAAAACCTTGCCGCCACGCGGGCGCGCGTCGGGGACGAAAACGACCGGGCGAAGGCCGATGCCATGAGCGAGGCAGAGCCCGAAGCCTCGATCGCCGCCGATCCCGACTGGCGGGACGTGCCGCCCGACTGGTACGAGCAGGCGAAGGCGGGCCTTCCCTTCCCGGTCCCGATACTCTCTCGCTTCGGCCTGTTCCCGGCGAGGGGCGTCGGCCCGAAACGGTTTTTACGAAACGAACCCAGGAATGCCTTATTCTGCAAGCATCACATAGGGTTAGGCATCTTGGGATGCGGCCATGCCCGCTACGGCCCTCATGGGACGCGAGCGACGGGCGCGACGGCTTCGTGACGGTGGGAGGGTGCCCCGAACACCTTCTCGACGAAACGAACCCAGGAACACCAAATTGCATATGAAATTCAATGATTTGAGACCAATTTACTAGTGGCCTAGGCCCCGCCTTCCCAGTGTCGCCGCCGCCGACGCCCCGGCCGCCCGTGCGCCCGAGCCACACCCCGCCCACCCTCCAGGCGAATGTCGCCCCCGCCCCGTCGCCCCAACGGGAAAA
>JAGRGG010000143.1 GCA_020445645.1 Geminicoccaceae bacterium
CTTCCAGCCGGTCGGCGTCTCGTAGCAGTCCACCCCCAGTTTCGCCGCCACCCGGTCGACCGCTTGGCTGGTCGGCATCGAGCGGGCGACGCCCTTGAGGCCGTCCTCGTAGGCCGGCGCCAGATGCGCGTTCGCCGCCAGCACGGCGAGGCTGTCCGAGGGGCTGACGAACAGGCCCTTCGCGTGGATCAGGTTGCGGTCGCCGTCGCCGTCGGAGGCGGCGCCGAAATCGGGGGCGTTCGGGCCGTTCATCAGCTCGACGAGGTCGTGCGCGTGGACGAGGTTCGGGTCCGGGTGGCCGCCGCCGAAGTCGGGAAGGGGGGTCGCGTTGACGACGCTGCCCTCGGGCGCCCCCAGCATCCCCTCCAGGATCGCCCGCGCGTAGGGGCCGGTGACGGCGTGCATCGCGTCGAAGCGCATGGTGAAGCCGTCCGCGAACAGCCGGGCGATGGCGTCGAAGTCGAACAGCTCCTTCATCAGCCCGGCGTAGGCGTCGACCGGGTCGACCACGTCGACGGCCATGTCGCCCAATTCCTGGCGCCCGATCGCGCCCAGGTCCAGATCGTCCGCGTCCAGGATCGAATAGCGGTCGATCGACTTGGTCCGCCTGAAGATCGCGTCCGTGACCTTCTCCGGCGCCGGCCCCCCGTTCCCGGCGTTGTACTTGATGCCGAAATCCCCGTCCGGCCCGCCGGGGTTGTGGCTCGCCGAGAGGATGATCCCCCCCTTGGCCGGGACGGTGCGGATCAGGTTCGACGCGGCGGGCGTCGAGAGCAGCCCGTCTTGCCCGACCACGACGCGGGCGACCCCGTTCGCCGCCAGCATCTTCAGGATCGTCTGGATCGCCCGCCCGTTGAGGTAGCGACCGTCGCCGCCGAGCACGAGGGTGGCGCCCTCGAACCCGCCCACGGCGTCGACGAGGCTCTGGACGAAGTTCTCCAGGTAGTGCGCGCCCTCGAACACCGGCACCTTCTTGCGCAGCCCCGACGTGCCGGGCTTCTGGCCCTCGATGGGCCGGGTCTCGACGGTGCGTATCGCGGTCATGGATTTCTGCCTCCCCAGAGCCTGCCTGCCCGCATAGCCCCGGCGGCGGCGGGCGTGAAGCGTGGAACGTATGCTTGGGAAAAACGTGCCCGGCTCACCGCCCGTTCGGCGCCGCCCCGACGCGAAGCCCGGTCCCGACCCGGACGGTGGCGGCGACGAGCGTGCCGAAGACGAGCACCTCCGCGCCGACCGCTTCCCCAAGGAGGAGCCACGCCGCGAGGAGGGTCATGAAGAGCTGGAGGAGCTGGAGCTGCGACACCCTGGCGATCCCGGCGAGCGCCATGCCCCGGTACCACGCGAAGAAGCCGGAAAGCTGCGAGACCAGCGCCAGATAGAGGAACGCGGCGAGGGCGTGGGGCGGGGTCGAGAGCGGGACCGGCGGGATGAAGAGCCCCAGGACGGCGAGCGCGGGCAGGGCGACGACGAGGGTCCAGCAGCTCACCTGCCAGCCGCCCAGCGTGCGCGCCAGAAGCCCGCCGTAGGCGTAGCCGATCGCGGCGGCGGCGACGGCGGCGAGCAGGTAGGCGTGGCCGGGGGCGAGGGCACCCCCCGCCTGCCGCAGGACGAAGGTGAGGGTGAGCGCGGTGCCGATCAGGCTCATGAGCCAGAAGGCCTTGGACGGCCGCTCGCCGCCGACGACCGCCCCCGCCACCGCCGTCGCCAGGGGCAGGAGCCCGACCACGACCGCGCCGTGCGCGGCGGAGACCGTCGCCATCGCCAGCGTGCTGAAGAACGGAAAGCCGAACACGACCCCGAGCGCGCAGAGGCAGAGCCGGCCCCAGTCGCCCCCCTTCGGCAGGGGCGGGCGGGCGGCGAGGAGGATGAGGAGGGCGGCGACGGCGGCGACGATGCCGCGCCAGACCGCGACCTGGACCGGGTCGAGCGCGCCCAGCGCGATCCGGGCCATCGGTAGCGTGAGGCTGAACGACGCGACGCCGACGAAGCCGAGCGCGAGCCCGGCCCGCTCGTGGGGCGCAGCGTCGACGTTCGGGGTGGACGTCACGCGCTCCCGCCCGAGGCGCCTTTTTCATAATCCGTATTATCCTGCACCTGTCCGGACGCCTCGATCAGCCCCCGCTCGGCGTACCACGCCGCCGTGCGCCTCGCCCCTTCCGCAAAATCGACCTTGGGAACGAAGCCCAGGACCTCGCGGGCGAGGTCGGCGCGGATCGCCTGGTCCTTCGTGAAGAAGCCCATCCGGCGGCGGTGGAGCGGCGGGTCGAGGCCCAAGGGGCGGAAGGTCCACTCGAAGCCGTAGGCGGCGGTGAGGAAGGGCCACAAGGGCGCGCGCACCCGGGGCGGTTCGCGGCCGACGGCCGCGGCGACGGCGGCGACCATCGCGTTCGTCGTGACGGCCTCGGGGCCGCCGAGGACGAACGTGCGGCCGGGCGCGTCCGGATGGACGGCGCAGGCGAGAAGGGCGTCGGCGAGGTCGTCGACGTAGATCGGCTGGTGGCGGTTCAGGCCGTTGCCGACGACGAGGAAGCGGCCCTTCTGCACCCCCTTGAACAGCTTGAGCAGGCGCAGGTCGCCGGGGCCGTAGGTCTCGGGCACGCGGACGACGACGGCCTGGATCCTGTCCCTCCAGGCCCGCACCGCCTCCTCGCCCGCGAGCTTGGTCCGCCCGTAGACGTTGTCGGGGCGAAGCGCCGTCCCCTCGTCGAGCACGCCCGACCCTTCGCCGTGGACGCCGATCGTGCTCGCGTGGACGAAGCGGCCGACGCCGGCCCGCGCCGCGGCGTCGAGCAGGCGGATCGTGCCCTTGACGTTGACCGCCTCGAAGTGGCGGTCGGGCTTCTTCACCTCGTGCTGGGCGGCGGCGAGATGGACGACGGCGTCGACGCCCTCCAGGCGCGGGGCCGGGTCGGGGCCCCCGGCGAGGTCGAGCGCCTCCACGGCGATCCCCTCGGCGGCGAGCCTGGACCGGCGGTCTTCCTCGATCCCGTTATTGGCAAGGCCGAAGGCGAGCACGGCGTGGCCGAGCGCGGCGGCGGCGAGGGCGAGGCGCGAACCGATGAAGCCGGTGGCGCCGGTGAGGGCGATGCGCATCGAAAGGCAGTCCGATCGAGAGGAGGAATGCGGCGCCGGCACGGTCGCGGTCCTTGTCGTGGCGCGGCCGTGACACTAAACACACGTCAGCCCGCCTTCCAGGCCCGTGGGGTATGACGACGGACCCTTAAGGCTTGAGCGATACGCGGCGTGGCATCATCAACGCACCCGGGCGCGTTCCGTCCGCCCTTGTCCTTGCAGCCAGCGAGTCCTGTACGACCCATGCGTGACCCCCATGCGTGACCCATGTGCGGGATAGCCGCCATCGCCGGCGGCCGGTTCGCCGATCCCCTGCCGATGCGCCGGATGCTGGACCGCCTCGCCCACCGCGGCCCCGACGACGGCGCCGTCGCCGTCATGGCGGGGGCGGCGCTCGGGCACAGGCGGCTGTCGATCATCGACCTGGACGGCGGGCGCCAGCCGATCGCGAGCGAGGACGGCACGATCCGGATCGTCTGCAACGGCGAGATCTACAACTACGAGGAGTTGCGCCGGGGCCTCCTCGAGCGCGGGCACCGCTTCCGCACGGGCTCCGACACCGAGGTGGTCCTCCACCTCTACGAGGAGGTGGGGCCGGCCTGCGTCGAGCGCCTGCGCGGCATGTTCGCCTTCGTGATCTACGACGAGACGCGCCGCCGGCTGTTCGCCGCCCGCGACCACATGGGGCAGAAGCCGCTCTTCTACCGCTTCGAGAAGGGCGAACTGGCGCTTGCCTCCGAGATCAAGGCGCTCCTGCCCTTGTCCGATACGGTGCGGCCCGACCTCGGGGCGATGGCGCAGTACCTGTCCCTTCGCATCGTGGCCCCGCCGCTCACCATGTTCGCGGGCGTCCGCAAGCTGCCGCCCGCGCACCGCCTCGTCTTCGACCTCGACGGCGGGGCGGCGCCCCGGATCGAGCGCTACTGGCGCCTCTCCTTCGCCGACAAGCTGAAGGGCTCCGAGCGCGGGCTGACCGACGCGGTCGAGGCGCGGATGATCGAGGCCGTGCGGCTTTGCATGGTCTCCGACGTGCCGGTCGGCGCCTTCCTCTCGGGGGGGCTCGATTCCACCCTCGTCGTGGCGCTCGCCCAGACCCACGCCCGGCAGGTCCGGGGGGCCGAGGGGCCGATGCCGACCTTCACGATCGGCATCCCCTACGAGGGCTACGACGAGGCCCCGGCGGCCCGCCTCGTCGCCGAACGCTACGGCACCGACCACCACGAGGTGGAGGCCGTGCCCTCGCTCGTGGCGCACTTGCCCGAACTCGTCTGGCACCTGGACGAGCCCTCCGATCCGCTCTCGGTCTGCGCCTGGCTCGTGAGCGCGCTCGCGGCGAAGCACGTCAAGGTGGTCCTGGGGGGCGACGGCGGCGACGAGATGTTCGGCGGCTACGACCGCTACTACGGCAACCTGTACGCCGGCCACCTCGCCCGCCTGCCCTCCCCCTTGCGCCGCACCGTGCTGGGAAGCCTCTTAAAGCTCGTCCCCGACGGCGGCTGGTACAAGAGCCGGGGCCACCAGATGAAGTGGCTCTACGAGGCGTCGTTCATGGAGGGCGGCGAGCGCTACGCGCGCTCGCTCGGCTACTTCTACGTCCGCGAAGGGCAGCGCGCGCAACTGTTCGGCCCGGAACTCCTGGACGTGCTGGCCAAGGGCTTCGACCCCTACGCACCGATCGCGGAAGCCTACGCCGACGCCGACGCCGAGCACCCGGTCGACCGGATGCTCGCGGCCGACGCCGGGATCCGCCTGCCCGACCACTCGGTGATGATCCAGGACCGGGCCGCGATGGCGCACGGCCTCGAGGCCCGCGCCCCCTTCATGGACCACGAACTCGCGGGCTTCTGCGCCCGGCTCCCCGTCGCCATGAAGGTCAGGACGCGGGAACTGCGCTGGGTGCAAAAGCGTCTCGCCGAGAAGTACCTGCCGAAGGCCGTCCTGGCGCGCAAGAAGCAGGGCTTCGCCTCCGCCCTGCCCTACCTCCTCAAGGACGAGTACCGCCTCCTGTTCGACGTGTTCCTGAGGGACTCGCGCCTCGCGGCCCTCGGCATCCTCGACCAGCAGGGTATCGACGCCATGTTGGCCACGCACCAAGCCGGCCGCGCCGACCACGGCAACCGCCTCTGGCTCCTGCTCAACGCCGAGGCGTGGTACCGGATGCACGTCGAGGGGCTGTCGCGGGCGGCGATGCACGGGCGGATCGCCGACGCCGGCGCTCCGGGCGGGCGCAAGGCCGCCTGACCCAAGGATATGATGGCGCACGACACCAACACCGCCGCGGGAGCACCGCCGCTCGCCCCCGCCGCCCCGCCGAAGCGGCCCCAGGCGAAGCGGCAGCACGCGAACTGGCTCGGCTGGGCCATCGCCGCGCTCTTCCTCGTCGGCTGCTTCACCTTCCTCGACATGGGGCAGGTCTTCGCGGCGCTCGGCCGGCTCGGCCCCCTCCAGATCGCCGCCGTGCTCGCCGTCTTCACCCTCGACCGCCTCCTCATGGGGGTGAAGTGGTGGGTGCTGCTCCGGCTCGTCCGCCTGCGCCTGCCCCTCCTTCGGGTCGTCCGCTACTTCTACGCGGGCTCGCTCGCGGGGGTCGTGCTTCCGTCCTACGTCGGCGGCGACATCCTGCGCGCGCACTGGGTCGGGCGCGACACGGGCGCCCCCTACCCCGCCTACGCCTCGCTCGTCATGGAGCGCCTTCTTGGCCTCGTCTCCGCCGTCAACTGGGCGATCGTCGGCGGCGTCGTCTGCGCCGTCGCCGTGCTGCCGGGGAACGACTGGGTCTGGCTCGGCCTCGGCGTCCTGGGCCTCGTCGCCGCGAACGGCCTCTTCGCGCTCTCGCTGCACGGCCGCGTCCACGCCTTCGTGCTCCGCCAGCTGGCCCGGCACGAACGCCTGAAGCCGCTTCGCATCCTCCACCGCTTCTACGAGGCCTATAGCGGCTTCTCCGGCAACCGCGCCGGCCTCCTCCTGGCGATGGGCCTCACCCTCCTCGAGCACGGCGTCCAGATGGCGTTCTTCTACAGCATCGCCTGGGCGCTCCAGTCGGACGCGAACCCGTTCCTGTTCATCGCCGCCACCGCCGTCTACACCCTCCTCCTCCGCCTGCCCGTCTCCCCGGACGGCTGGGGGGTCGGCGAGGTCGCGGCGATCGCCGTCTTCGGCGCGGTCGGGCTCTCGGCCGAACTCGCCTTCAGCGTCAGCTTCACGAGCCACCTCTTCATCCTGGTCGGCCTCGTGCCCGGCCTCGTCTTCCTCCTCCTGGGGCAGGGCCGCCCGGACGAGGCCGAGATCGCCGCCGAGCAGGAGGCCCTGCGAAGGGCGAGGACGCCACTAGCGGAGAACGAGCCCGCACGATGACCCCCGACCTTTCCATCATCGTCCCCCTCTACAACGAGGAGGACAACGTGAAGCTCATGTACGAGGCGATCCGGGACGCCGTGGCGCCGATCGAGGCCGCCTGCGAGATCGTCTTCGTCGACGACGGCAGCCGCGACGACACCTTCGGGCGCGCCATCGCCCTGCCCCGGCGCCAGGGCAACGTCCACCTCCGGGTCGTCAAGCTGAGGAAGAACGCCGGCCAGACCAACGCGATGGTCTGCGGCATCGACCAAGCGCGCGGCCGAGTCCTCCTGACGATGGACGGCGACCTCCAGAACGACCCCCGCGACATCCCCCTCTTCCTGGAGAAGATCGACGAGGGGTACGACCTCGTCGTCGGCTGGCGCTTCGAGCGCCAGGACCACTGGTCGCGCGTCATCCCCTCCAAGGTCGCCAACCGGCTGATCGGCAAGGTCACGGGGGTGCCGATCAAGGACAACGGCTGCTCGCTCAAGGCGTATCGGGCCGAGGTCATCAAGGCGATCCCCCTCTACGCCGAGATGCACCGCTTCATCCCGGCGATGTGCTCGCTCGGCGGGGCGAAGATCGCCGAGATCAAGGTCCGCCACCACGCGCGCCGCTTCGGCAGCTCGAAGTACGGCTTTTCAAGGATCTACAAGGTCTTCCTCGACCTGATCGCCATCGGCACGCTCCTCTCCTTCAACCGCCGCCCGGCCTTCTGGCTCGGCGCCGTGGGCGCGTTCGCCGGCGCCGTCGCCCTTCTCGCCCTCGTCGCCGCCGTGGTCTACGGCCAGCAGCCGCCCGGCATCGTGCTCGGCGGCGTCGCCGTCCTCCTCGGCTCGCTCGCCATCTTCCTCCTGGCGCTGGGCCTGCTCAACCACCTCGTCTACAGCGCCCGCATCCGGCGCTTCGACCCCTTCCGCCGGCTCGCCACGCGGCGTCTGACCCCGGCCCTCGCGGAGCCCGCCCCATGAGTACCCCCCGCATGCTCTCCGTCGTCGTCCCCGTCCTCGCCGACCGCGCCGACCTCGCCGCCACCCACCGCGCCTACGAGAAGGCGCTGAAGGACCTCGGCCGCCCCTTGCAGGTGATCTACGTCGTCGACGGCGACCAGCCGGCCAGCGTCGAGGGCCTGCGCGCCCTGAAGCGCGGGGGGGCCCCCATCGAGGTCCTGGCCCACGCGCACCCCTTCGGCGAGGCGACCGCGCTGACCACGGGCTTCCGCCACGCCCGCGGCGGCCTCGTCATGACCCTGCCGGCCGAGCCCGGCGTCGACCTGGACGGCCTCGCCCGCCTCGTCGACGCGGCGTCGCGCTACGACGTCGTCGTCGGCGTCCGCCGGGGCGGACCCGACGAGCCCGCGCGCAACCGCAAGATGGAGCGGGTGGCGAGCCGACTTTTCGGCAAGGACTACAAGGACCTGCGCTCGAACGTTCGCGTCCTGCGGAAGGAAGTCGCCGACGAACTCACCCTCTACGGCAACCAGCAGGCCTTCCTCCCCCTCCTCGCCGAAACCCTGGGATTCACCACCGGCGAGGTCGACATCGAGGTGCGCCGGCAGGCGCGCCGCCGGGCGCAGGCCCCCAAGCCCTCCGTGCTCCTCGACCTCGTCACCGCCTACTTCCTCATCCGCTTCATGAAGAAGCCCTTCCGCTTCTTCGGCGGCTTCGGCCTCGGGGTGCTCGCGCTGGGCGTCCTCGTCACTGGCTGGCTCGTCCTCGCCCGCCTGTTCTTCGACGTCCCCCTCCTCGACCGCCCGGCCCTCATCCTCTCGACCCTCATGGTGGTCCTGGGCATCCAGATCATCGCCGTCGGCCTCATCGGCGAGATCGTCACCTTCGCGTATACGAAGGAACAGCGCGACTACCGGGTCGATCGGATCGTCGAGTAGGGCTGAATACGCGAAGCGTATTCAGCCCTCAAATCACGCGACCCACCGAACGGATTTTCACCATGCCCCTCCTCGTCACCGGCGCCGCCGGCTTCATCGGCAACGCGCTAGCGCTTCGGCTCCTGGACGAGGGGCAAGACGTGGTCGGGGTCGACAGCGTCAACGACTACTACGACGTGCGGCTGAAGCGGGCGCGCTTGGCCCGGCTGGAGGGCAGGCCGGGCTGGCGCTTCGTCGAGATGGATTTGGCGGACCGGGCGGGGACGGCGGATCTCTTCGCCGAGCTTCGGCCCGCCGTCGTCGTCCACCTGGCGGCGCAGGCGGGGGTGCGCTACAGCTTGGAGAACCCGCACGCCTACGTCGACGCCAACCTCGTCGCCTTCGTCAACGTGCTGGAGGGCTGCCGGCACGGGGGCTGCCGCCACCTCGTCTACGCCTCGTCGTCCTCGGTCTACGGCGGCAACACGAGGATGCCGTTCTCGACGGCGGACGGCGTCGACCACCCGGTGAGCCTCTACGCCGCGACGAAGAAGGCGAACGAGCTGATGGCGCACGCCTACAGCCACCTCTACGCCCTGCCGACGACGGGGCTGCGCTTCTTCACCGTCTACGGCCCGTGGATGCGCCCCGACATGGTGCCCTTCGTCTTCGCCGAGCTGATGACGGCGGGCCGGCCGATCCGGGTCTTCAACGAGGGCCGGATGCGGCGCGACTTCACCTACATCGACGACATCGTCGAGGGCGTCCGCCGGGCGATCGACCACCCGCCTTCGGGCGACCCCGCGTGGTCGGGGGACTCCCCCTCGCCCGGCACCAGCTTCGCCCCCTACCGGGTCTTCAACATCGGCAACAACCGGCCGGAGGATCTGATGCACGTCATCGGGACGCTGGAGGCGGCGCTCGGGGTCGAGGCGAGGAAGGATCTCCTGCCGATGCAGCCGGGCGACGTGCCCGCCACCTACGCCGACACCGACGACCTCGCCGCCGTCACCGGCTTTCGCCCCGAAACCCCGATCGAGACGGGCATCGAACGCTTCGCCCGCTGGTACGCCGAGGTGTGGCGCCCGATCAAGGAGGAGGCCTAGATGCGCGCCCTCGTCCAGCGGGTGAGCGAGGCCCGCGTCCTGGTCGCGGGCGAGACCGTCGGCGCGATCGGCCCCGGCCTCCTCGTCCTGTTCTGCGCCGAGGCCGGCGACGGCGAGGCCGAGCTTGCCTGGATGACGAAGAAGATCCCGGCGCTTCGGATCTTCGAGGACGGGGCGGGCCGGATGAACCTCGACCTCGCCGCGTCCGGCGGCGCCGTGCTCGCCGTCAGCCAGTTCACGCTCGCCGCCGACCTCACCCGCGGCAACCGGCCGGGCTTCTCCAGGGCCGCGGCCCCCGACCTTGCCGAAGACCTCTACGACCGCTTCTGCGCGGGCCTGCGCGGGTCCGGCTTCGCCGTCGAGACCGGCCGCTTCGGCGCGAAGATGGCCGTCCGCCTCGTCAACGACGGCCCGACGACCCTCTGGCTCGACACGAGGGAAACGGTGCGGCGCCCCTGAAGCGCCCCCCTTCCTGTCACCCGTTCGCCGCACGCCCCCCGCAATCAACACCGGCCTTCGGCGCCAAGGCTTGCCCCTTCGCGCCCAGCCGTTAGGACGGGGATCGGAAGCCGCGCCCGTCCTGCCAGGAGGGACCGGCTCCCGCCGGGACCGGCGCCAAGCGACTTGGGCCGCTCGAAGGAAAACGGTCCTTCGGGCCGCCGCAACCATCGCCGGTCCCGCGCGTTGAGGTCGGGATATCGGGCGCCGTCAATCGGGACGGCCGCGGCACGTTCGTTTTTTGGAGGAAACAACCTTGCGCAAGTTCACGCTCGCCCTGCTCGTCGTCAGCATGTTCGGCCTGTCGGCCTGCGGCACGACCAACCAGGACCGTGCCCTCGGCGGCGCCGCCCTCGGCGCCGGCGTCGGGGCCGGCATCGGCCTCCTCCTGGGCGGCATCGGCATCGGCGCGGGTGCCCTCCTCGGCGCCGGCGTCGGCGCGCTCGGCGGCTACGTCACCGACCCGTCGGACGTCAACCTCGGCGAGCCCGTCTGGAAGTAGGCGGGTTCGTGCGTCGGGCCGGACCCTGGAGTCCGGCCCGGTAGCGTCCGTGCCCTTACGCTTCGCGTCCGCTGGCGCGGGGCCTTTTTTCTCTTTTTTCTGTCCGTCGGTCGAGCTTGGCTCTGACGTTCGAGCCAAGCTCGACCGACGGACAGAAAAAAGAGAAAAAAGGCCCCGCGCCAGCGGACGCGAAGCGTTTAACTCCCCTGGGCCGGAGTCGCCCCCGGCGGCGGGACGCCGAGCGCCCGGTACGCGGCCTCGCTCTGCCGCTTCTTCTCCTGCCCTTCGGCGATCATCTCCTTGCCGCGCTCGGCCAGCCGGCTGCCCTCGTCGATGAGGCCCTGACCTTTCGCCATGAGGCGGGCGCCTTCGTCCCACTGCTCGCCCAAAAGGCGGATCTCCCGTCCCTGGTCCGCCACCTGCCCACCGAAGGTCGTCTGCGGCCGGTCGTCGGGGTTGCAGCCGGCGAGCAGGCCCGCCAGCGTCAGGAGGGGGAGGAAAGCCTTGCGCATGGAATCTCTCTCGATGGTTGCGAAAGGGGGGGCGCCCCCATTGCCGCGTCTTACAGGACAAGCCGGCCCGCCCGCCACCGTCCGGGGCCGCTTACCCCGCTTACCCCCCGGCCGTGCCGCTCTCCGGCAACACCCCGCCCGAGCTTTCGTCGAAGACCGGCAGCCCGTCGTCGATCGCGTAGTACCCGCCCTTGTCCTGGGCGAAGATGTGCCCCGCCGCGACGAGGCCCGAATCGTCGTCCAGGGTACCGGCGGCGACGCTGATCCGCCCGTTGCCCACGCGTTGCCAGAACAGGCTGGACCCGCAGTCGCGGCAGAACCCCCGCCGCACGCCGGGGCTGCTCTCGAACCACGCGAGGCCCCCCGCCTCGGTCAGCGCAAGCGCCCCTTCGGCCACCGACGTGAAGGCGCCGAAATGCCCGCCCGTCCGCCGGCACTGCCCGCAGTGGCAGTAGACGACGGGCCTGAGATCCCCCGTCGTCCTGTAGCGCACCGCCCCGCACAGGCAGCCCCCCGTCTTGTCCATGTGTTCCCCCTTCACGGGTTTTTGGTAGTTACGCTTCGCGCCAGCGGACGCGAAGCGTAACTACCACCACCCCCGCACCAGGAAAAACGATGATCCAGCGCCTGCCCGTCCTCTCCGTCGCCTCCGAGCTTTACCCGCTCGTCAAGACGGGCGGGCTCGCCGACGTGGCGGGCGCCCTTCCCCGCGCCCTCGCCCCCCACGGCGTGCGGATGCGCTCCTTGCTCCCCGCCTATCCCCAGGTGCGGGCGAAGGTCCGGATCCACGGGGTCGCGCTCGACCTCGGCGAGCTGTTCGGCGGCACGGCACGCGTCCTCCAGGCGGAGGCGGAGGATCTCGAACTCTACCTCCTCGAAGCCCCCCACCTCTTCGACCGCCCCGGCGGCCCCTACCAGGGGCCGGACCGCGCCGACTGGGGGGACAACGCCGAACGCTTCGCCGCCCTCGCCTGGGCGGGATCGCGCATCGGCCTCGGCGACCTCGCCGACTTCAGGCCCCGCGTCGTCCACGGCCACGACTGGCAGGCCGGGCTCCTGCCCGCCTACGTCGCCCTCGACGACGCGCACCAAGGCCCCCGCCCCGGCACCGTGACGACGATCCACAACCTCGCCTTCCAGGGCCAGTTCCCGGCCGCACTCCTGGCGCCTCTTCGCCTTCCCGCCCGCGCCTTCGCCACCGACGGCCTCGAATACTACGGCTCCTTGGGCTTCCTGAAGGCCGGGCTCTACTACGCCGACCGCATCACCACCGTCAGCCCCACCTACGCCCTCGAGATCCAGACCCCGGACGGCGGCATGGGCATGGACGGCCTGCTCCGCGACCGCGCCCACGACCTCGTCGGCATCCTCAACGGCATCGACCTCGACGACTGGGACCCGATGCGCGACCCCGCCCTCCCCCGCCCCTTCGGCGCGGACGACCCTTCGGGCAAGGCGGACGCGAAGGCCGCCGTCCAGCGCCGCTTCGGCCTCAACGAGGATCCGGGCGCCCTGCTCGCCGGCGTGGTCTCGCGCCTCAGCCACCAGAAGGGCATGGACCTCCTCGAATCCGCGATGGGCGCCTTCCTCGACGACGGCGGCCAGCTCGCCGTCGTGGGCTCCGGCGACGCCGCGATCGAGCACGCGCTGGGCGGCGCCACCCTCCGTTACCCCGGCCGCATCGGCGTCTTCGTCGGCTACGACGAGCCCCTCGCCCACCTCGTCCAGGGGGGCTGCGACGCGATCGTCGTCCCGTCCCGCTTCGAGCCCTGCGGCCTCACCCAGCTCTGCGCCCTGCGCTACGGCACCCTTCCGATCGTCGCCCGCGTCGGCGGCCTCGCCGACACCGTCATCGACGCCAACCCGATGGCGCTCGCCGCCGGCGTCGCCACCGGCTTCCAGTTCCAGCCCCCCACCGCGACCGCCCTTTCCGGCGCCTTCGAGCGCGCCCTCCACCTCTACAGGGACCGGCCGGAGACGTGGCGGCGGATGCGGACGAACGCGCTCTCCGCCCCCGTCGGGTGGGAGGCGGCGGGGGGGGCTTACGCCGGGCTTTACAGGGGGCTAGGGCAACGCGCCAAGACGGACACGCCTTCGATCGACGACCGCTGACGAAGGGATTGTTCTGTAAGCACGCGGCGTGCATACATAACCCATGCGGTTTGAGTGGGACGAGCGGAAGCGGGCGAGCAACGCAAGAACGCACGGCGTCGATTTCCTCGACATGGTGCGAGTCTTCGACGGCAGGCTGGTCTTCGAGTACCACTCGCCCCGGCAGGGGGAGGACCGCTGGGGGACCGTCGGGATCGTGAACGACAGGTTCTATCTCGTCGTCCGGGCAGCGGGAAAGGGGGCGGCGGATCATCTCCGCCTATCGTGCCGATGACTGGGAAATCAGGGCCTATCGTGAGCTACACGGCTGGGGAAGCCGAGGCCGCGCGCCGCCGGGACGGGGCGGGCACCGACTGGGACATGAGCCATGAGGAGGCCGTGTGCCGCCGTCACGCCGACCCCGAAGCCCCCCGCCCCTATCCGGGGTGGGAGAAGGCCGCCCCGGCCCACATGCCCCGCCCCAAGGACCGCCTGACGCTGCGCGTGGACGCCGACGTCGTGGAATGGTTCAAGCGCCAGGGCCAAGGCTACCAGACCCGCATGAACGCAGCCCTGCGCGCCTTCATGGACGCGCACGGGCACGGGTCGTAGGGGGATGACTTGACCGGAGCGGCATGCGGCCAAGGAAGCACATAATATATTTGTGCGATATTCTACAGAGGAGGACAGCTTGGGCTCACGCTCTAAAAAAAATTTGGAACACAAGCTGAAAGACCGTGAAGTATCTTTGATCAAGGCAATGATCCAAAGCGGACGCTTCGAGCATGATCAAACAATCCTTGCCTACTTCACCCGACCCGACCGCACGGTCAATCATGGGAGAATCAAGGAAATACATTGGGCAATGGCAGGCCCACCTATGCCCAAAGCAGCAGAAAAATACCAGCATCAGCCGATAGCAAATAATGAAGAATTAGAGAATTTTCTTTCTGGATACCCAGAAACCGATCCACGCACGGGTTTGCATCTTGTTCATGATGAGCTACTTATCAAATCTCGTGAAGCAATGCTACTAGCCGTTCAGGCCTTTAACAACCCTACAATGTATTTTAAAGCAGAAATTTTTATAGTTTCTTCGGTAATTTCTTGGACCTATCTTCTACATTTTTACTTTAAACGTAAAGGCATTGACTATGTTTATCAGAAAAATGGCCAGCCAGATCTGACGCCACATGGGCAGCCACGCCATTACGAGCTTGCAAAATGCCTTAAGATTGAAGTCTGCCCACTTGAAGCGGGCGAGAAAAGGAATCTAGAATACCTTCTTGGTTTGCGACACGAAATCGAGCATAGGATGACGACACGTATTGATGACGCCATAGGTGCCAAGCTTCAGGCTTGCTGCTTGAACTTCAATACAGCCATCAAGCGCCTATTTGGACGACGATGCGGCTTTGATCGTGAACTTTCTATCGCCCTGCAATTTGCACGTGTTAGTGTAGGACAAAGGGCGATTACTGTATTGCATAAGGAGCTACCATCTCATATTGCTAGCTACAATACAGCTTTTGATGAGTCCCTCAGCGAGGAAGAACTAAATGACCCTAGCTATGCATATCGTGTGACTTTAGTCCCAAGGACAATCAACAATCCTCGTAAGGCTGATGAGATTTTCGAGATTGTTCCGCAGGGAAGCGTAGAAGCTGATAAAATCAACACTGTTCTTCGTGATCGTGAACCGAACAAGTACCTCCCAAGCCACATTGTCCAGAAGATGGGGGAGCTTGATTTCAAAAAATTTACTATGCATCATCACACAGCGCTTTGGAAAAAGCTAGCAGCGAAAGCTCCCAAAAAAAGATTTGGTACTAATATTGCCGGTACGTGGTACTGGTATGATCAGTGGCTTGAGGAGGTTCGCAAGCATTGCGAAGCAGAAGGTGCCCGCTACCGCTGATTCCTATCCTTCTGCCTGCGGTAACTGTCCAGCATGAACGAGCAGAACGTGTTCGCGGCGTTCACGGCCAAGCGGGCGTGGTGAGGCTGCGGGCGGTGGCGTCCCGCATGGCGATCGGCGAGTTCGTTTGAGATGCCTGCCAGGGCATCGACGATGGTCACCAAGCCTCGCAAAAGCTGCTGAACGGCCGGCAGTTCGTCGTAGTCCGCAGGATCAAGGCGCATCGCCTTTTGCACCCGCTTGAACAGGCGAGGCAGGTTGCCGTCGTAGTCCTGCGGAGCGCCGGCCGTCTGGTCTTCGAGGTTGCGGAGCACGGCCTCGACGAGGGAGCGGGCGTTGGTGATCGCACCGTCGAAGTCGCCGCCCACGAGCTTGGCGTCGCACTTCTCGATCTGCTGACGGATGAAGTCCGCGACCTGATCGGGGGCGGCGTCTTCCGGCAGGCGCAGCGCGACCTCGACCTCGCGGTGCGGTCGGACGACGAAGCGGCGCCCCTGCGGGACGATGCGGTAGCCATCATGGACGAGGAACTGGTTGAGAAAGGCGACGGCCCCTTCGACATCGTGCTCGGTGCCGAGGAACCGCCGCCGATCAACGACGGCCTCGATACAGGCTGCCAGACCGTCGGAGCCGTTCAGCTTCTCCAAACGCTCCTCGGTGATCGCCCACCGCGACGGCGTCCCGCCGCTCCAGGGATAGTCGCCGCCGAGCCCGAAGGGCCTGAAGAAGTCCAGCAGCGCTGGCCCGGTCATGTAAGGCGACAGCGAACCGTCGCCGTTCAGGACGCGGCGCAACGCCCTTACGGTAGGTTTATCAACTTTCATCCCGCGAGTGTCCCTATACGGTCCGGCAAACGCCGTCCTACCCCATCTTCCGTAAGGTACAGGCTGCTCAGGGAGGAAGGAAGCCGGATAGCCGGCCTTAAAGTTGATAGGAGTTAGTCATTTACAGTCTTCAGCTTTGGTTTCCGCCCCCATCCATGCTATTCTGCCCCGTTCGCCGGCATGTCGAAGGAGGAGAGAGGCGGCGCGTCGAAAACGGTTTTACCAAACGAACCCGAGCGAGCAAATATCTTTTTCTTTTCAATGCGTTGTCGCACCCCGACCTGGGGAGCCCGAGCCCCCTCAGGCCGCCCTCCCGGCGGGCGGGTGGGCGCACTGGGCAAGCGTCGTGCCGTCCAGCTCGCGCAGGAAGGCTTCCCGCGCGCCGGCGAGCCGCGCCCTGAGGCGGCAGCCGGGGGTCAGGGCGCAGGCGCCGCCGTCCGGGCGGAAGCACTCGACCAGGGCGCGGTCCGTTTCCAGCGCCCGGACGACCGCGCCCAGCGTGATCGCCCCGGCCGGGCGGGCGAGGCGGAAGCCGCCCCCTGTGCCGCGCCGGGCGGCGACGAAGCCGGCGGCGGCGAGGCCGCGCACCACCTTGGCGAGGTGGTGGCGCGAGACGCCCAGATCCCGCGCGATCCCGTCGGTCGTGAAGGTGCGGGCGGGGTCGGCGGCCAGCCGCATCAGGACGCGCAGCCCGAAATCGGTGAAGGCGGTGAGGTGCATGGGTGCTCCCCGAATGGGCGTGGTCGCGCTTGTCATGCCACGCCGAATAGGCATATGAAATACCGATTAGGGGCAGCCTGAAGGGGAAGCCATGACTCCGGCGGAGCGCCGCGCGCAGATCACGGCCGGGATCGTCGCGCGGACCGGCATCGACGAGGCGATGATCGACCGGCTGGTCCGCGCCTTTTACGCCAGGGTGCGAAGCGACCCGCTCCTGGGTCCCGTCTTCGCGGCGCGGATCGACGACTGGGAGCCGCACCTGGCGCGCATGGGCGCCTTCTGGTCGTCGGTCGCGCTCATGAGCGGCCGGTACCACGGGCAGCCGATGGAAAAGCACCTGCCTTTGCCCGTCGACGCGGCGCACTTCGACCGCTGGCTCGCTTTGTTCGAGGCCACCGCCCGCGAGGTCTGCGAGGGTGCCGCCGCCGACCACTTCGTCGAGCGGGCGCACCGGATCGCCGAGAGCCTCGAACTTGGCATCGCCGCCCGGAACGGCGTCCTCTTGACGAAGGGCGCGCGCTACCGGGCGGCGCCGTCCGACAACGAGAAGGAGGCCGCCGCATGAGCGACCCGAACGACGACGCCCCGTCGGGCTTCGCATCCCCGCCCTGCTTCATGCACGAGGTCGACCCCCTCTACGCGGGGCTGGCCCGGGACGCGGACCCCCGGCAGCGGGCCGACGTGATGCGCTGGCGCAAGGCCGAGCGCGAGCGGCTGATCGCGGCCCGGCTCGCGATCCGCGGCACCGAGCGGGAGGCCCGCGCCGGGCGGATCGACGCCGGCCTGGAGGAGGCCGTCGGCGACGCGCGGGGGCTCACGGTCAGCGCCTGCTGGCCGTTCAAGGGCGAGCCCGACCTGCGCCCCTTTCTGAAGGGGGTCATCGCGCGCGGCGGGCGGGCGGCGCTCCCGGTCGTCGTCGCGCGCGGCCAACCGCTCGTCTTCCGCCTCTGGACGCCGGGCGCCCGGCTGGAGCGCGGGGTCTGGAACATCCCCATACCGGCCGACGGCGCCGAGGTGGTGCCGGACGTGGTGCTCGCGCCCGTGGTCGGCTTCGACCCCCTCTGCTACCGCCTCGGCTACGGCGGCGGGTTCTTCGACCGCACCCTGGCCGCCATGCCGTCGAGGCGGCGCGTCGTCGGGGTCGGCTACGCCGAGGAGGCCGCCATCCCCACCATCTACCCGCAGTGGCACGACGTGCCGATGGACGCGATCGTCACCGAGGCGGGCATCGTCCGGCCGCGGGCGGATGAGGGCGCGTGACCGTCGCCGTGCGCGCCGTGCTCGTGGGGTCGGTGGCGCCGCTCGGCCGGCACCGCGTCCCGAGCGGCATCGCCAAGCGTCCGGCCGCCGGCCCCGTCGACGTGCGCCGGGACGGCCTCGCCGGCGACGCGCAGGGCGACCGCCGGCACCACGGCGGCCCGGAAAAGGCCCTCCACCACTACCCGTTCGACCACTACGCCCATTGGCGCCGGGAGGCACCCGACCCCGGGGGCCTGCTCGACGCCGCGGGCGCGTTCGGCGAGAACGTCTCGACCGAGGGCGCGACCGAGGCCGAGGTGTGCGTCGGCGACCTCTACCGGCTCGGCACGGCGCTCGTCCAGGTCTCGCAGGCGCGGCAGCCCTGCTGGCGGCTCAACGAGCGCTTCGGCGACCCCCGCATGGCCCGACGGGTGCAGGACACGGGCCGGACCGGCTGGTACTACCGCGTCGTCGAGGAGGGCCGCGTCGCCGCCGGCGACGCCGTCCGGCTCGTCGACCGGCCGGCGGCGGGCTGGACGCTGGCGCGGATCGCGCGCGTCCTCTACCGCGACACGCTGGACGCCGAAAGCCTCGCCGCCCTCGCTGCGCTGCCGGAACTGTCGGACTCGTGGCGGACCCTGGCGCGGCGCCGGCTGGAGCGGGGCAGGGTCGAGGACTGGTCCGACCGACTGACGACGCCAAAGGAGGCATCCCCATGAGCGACGAGACCACCGGCCTGCCGGACGGGGAGGTGGGCCGCCTCGGCCGCGCCCTCATCGAGGACATCCCGGACGCCGTGATCTACGCCGACCGCGAGGGCCTGATCCGCTTCTGGAACGCGGGCGCCGCGCGGATCTTCGGGTTCTCCCCGGAAGAGGCGCTCGGCCAATCGCTCGACATCATCATCCCCGAGCGGCTGCGCAAGCGGCACTGGGACGGGTACGACCACATGATGGCGACCGGCCGGTCCCGCTACGCCGCCGACAAGCTGCTCGCGGTTCCGGCGCAAACGAAGGCCGGGGAGGCGCTGTCGATCCAGTTCACCGTCGTCCCCCTGCACGACGCCGGGGGCGGCATCGAGGGCATCGCCGCCGTCCTGCGCGACGTGACCCCGACGTTCCAGGAGCTGAAGCGGCTGCGCGCCGGCGCGCGCGGGGCGTGATCAACCCAGCAGCACGCCCCCCGCCGCCGTGAGCGCCACCACGAGCCAGGGCGGCGCCTTCCAGGCGACGAGGAGGACGAAGGCCGCAAGCGCGAGGGCGAAGTCGGGGGGGCCGAGGACGGCGCTCGTCCAGACGGGGTCGTAGAGGGCGGCGGCCAGGATGCCGACGACGGCGGCGTTGGTGCCGCGCAGCGCCGCCTGGGCGATGGGGCGGGCGCGGAGCGCGTCCCAGAAGGGAAGCACGCCGACCAGGACGAGGAACCCCGGCAGGAAGATCGCGGCGAGGCCGATCAGGGCACCCAAAAGGCCCGGCCACGCGACGGCGCCAAGGTAGGCGGCGAAGGCGAAGATCGGCCCCGGCACCGCCTGCGTCGCCCCGTAGCCGGCGAGGAAGGCGCCCTCCCCCACCCAGCCCGGCCGGACGACGGCGCTTTCGAGCAGGGGAAGGACGACGTGCCCGCCGCCAAAGACGAGCGCGCCCGAGCGGTAGAAGGCGTCGAACAGGGCCGCGCCCCGCCCCCACCCGGCCACGAAGGGCAGGAGGAGAAGGAGGGCGAAGAACGAGGCGAGCGCCGCCGTCCCGGCCCGCCTCGACACCGGGAACCGCGCCGGCGCCGCCCCGGCGACGGGGGCGCCCCGGCAGAGCCACAAGCCCAGGAGTCCCCCCAGCACGATGGCGCCCACCTGCCCCAGGGGGCCGGCGGCGAAGGTGACGGCGAGAACGGCCAGGACGGCGATCCCCGCCCGCCCCCGGTCCGGGCACAGGCTCCGCGCCATGCCGAGCACCGCCTGCGCGATCACGGCGACCGCGACCACCTTCAACCCGTGCAGCGCACCTTGCCCGATCGGCCCCGCGAACGCCGCCGCCCCGTAGGCGAAGAGGACGAGGATCAGCGCCGAGGGCAGGGTGAAGGCGGCCCAGGCGGCGAGCGCGCCGAGCGGCCCGCCGCGCAGGAGGCCGAGCGCGAACCCGGTCTGGCTGCTCGCCGGCCCCGGCAGGAACTGGCAGAGCGCGACGAGGTCCGCGTACCCCCCCTCGTCGATCCAGCGCCGCCGCACCACCAGCTCGTCCCGGTAGTAGCCGAGATGCGCGATCGGCCCGCCGAACGAGGTGAGCCCGAGCTTCAGGAAGGCGCGGAACACCTCGCCGGGGGATCCCGCGGGGGCGTCGCGGCGGGGCGGGCGCTGCAAGGGCTTCCTCCACCGCGGGTCGAGGGGGTGCGAACGGCGCGTTCGGGCCGACTATAGGAACCGGCCGCGGCGAGGCAACCCGCCCGCCTCAACGCCTGACGACGACCGCCTCCGCGTAGGCGCCCGGCACGACCATGCCCCCGTCTTCAACGACGTTGAACCGGCCGATCAGCGCCAGCAGGTCCTCCGTCAACGCCGCCCGCCCCGCCGCGTCGAGGGCGGCGAACGCCTTGAGCAGGGGGCCGTAGAAGCCCCGGAAGACCTCCGGCGGGCGAGCGGTAGCGGAACGCGAAGACGTGCGCCTCGACCGCGATCGAAGCGGCCCCGGCTCCGAACAGCCCGTCCAGCCGCGCCCGCGTGCCCCAAAGCGCGGGCGACCGCACCCCGGCCGGCGGGGGGACGTGCGCACCGATGGTCTTGAACAGCCGGCCGATGAACCCGTCCGGGGTCCAGTTCGCCATGCCGATCCTGCCGCCGGGGCGGCACACCCGCAGCATCTCGGCCGCCGCCCGCTCCTGGTCGGGGGTGAACATCGCCCCGAAGGTCGAGGCCACGACGTCGAAGGCGCAGTCGGCGAACGGCAGCGCCTCGGCGTCCGCCTCCCGGATCCCGATCTCCAGCCGCTCGCCCGCCGCCCGCGCGCAGGCGCGCTCCAGGAGGGCCGGCACGTAGTCGCAGGCGATCACGTCGGCCCAGCGGCGGGCGGCGGCGAGCGCGAAGTTGCCGTTGCCGGCGGCGACGGCGAGCACGAGCTGGTCCGGGCGCACGTCCAGGGCCTCGGCCAGCGTCTCGCCCACGATCTGCAAGGTGGTGCCGACGACGGCGTAGTCGCCGGACGACCACGCCGCGTTCTGCTTGGCCTTGATCGCCGCGTGGTCGGGCGAAGGCGTCATGATCGCGTTCACCGGGTCCGTTCCCCCTTATGCCGCGGCCGGGGCGCTTCGTCCGGCCGGGCGGGTTGCAAGGGGGCCAGGATGACAAAGGAGCGACCCCCCTGTCTTGCCGCCCGCCTGAAGAATGTCTGCCCGACGGGGGACCGGAAATCCGAAGGGGACGCGGCCGCCTTCGGGATCGGGCTTCAAGGCCCTCTCGTTGCCCCGCGACGGCGGCCTCGCGCCGTTCGTGCCGCCTACTCGAAGCGGCCCGCGGCGTCGCGGTCGCGCGCGTAGCGTCTCGTCAGCGGGAACGGCGGCAGCCAGGACTCGCGGCGGACGGTCCAGATCTCGTAGGTCGGCGTCAGCCGGTCGGGGGCGTCCAGGGACCCCAGGTTCACCTCGACCTCGTCGGCGGTGCGCGCGAAGACCGACGAGCCGCAGCGGGGGCAGAAGAACCGCCCGAGGTAGCCGCGCGTCTCGCCCTCGACCGTCACCGCGTCCCGGGGGAACACCGCGGACGCGTGGAAAAGCGCCCCGTGGTGCTTGCGGCAGTCGAGGCAGTGGCAGAGGCCGACCCGGTACGGGCGCCCCGACGCCACGATCCGGACGCCGCCGCACAGGCAGCCGCCGGTGAACCGGTCCATGCCGCGTCTCCTCCGAAAACAGGCGATCGGAAGGGGTACGACGAACGGCACCGTCGTGGCAACCGCCCGCCGCGGGCGGCCGGCCGGCCATCCCGTCCACGCGCCCCTTTGTCATGGAAATCGTCGCGCAGGAAATGGCTCTCCATGGGAGAGGCAGGCATCGTCCTGTCATGCTCCCATCGCGCGGAATGGGCGGAACGGCCACGGGCCTCGCTTGGCCGGCACGGGGGCCCGCGGCCGCCGGACGGCGTGGCGTCGGCGGA
>JAGRGG010000144.1:0-6638 GCA_020445645.1 Geminicoccaceae bacterium
GATCGGCTCGCCGATCTCGATCTGGGCCAGGGTGGGGGAATGCCTCTCCGACATGCGCGTCCCTTGGTGGAGCCGAAGCGCAGCCTGCGGCAGGGCTCAAGGCGCCGCAAGGGCACAGGAACCACAGGCGGGAACGGAAGTGCAACGGTAGAGGCAAGATTGCGCTTCGCGTCCGCCGGCGCGAAGCGTGGCTAGGTCATCAGCCGCCGCGTCAGCCGACGCTTGGCGAGCCAGAGCGCCAGCGCCCCCGTCGCCGCGATGAAGAGGAGGTGGAGCGCCGCCGCGAGCGGGTCCGGCCAGTGGCCGGTGGTCAGCGGACGCAGGACGGCGATGAAGTGGGTCATCGGGAAGGCCCAGGCCAGCGCCTCGACCCAGCCGGGGAAGCGGTCGACGGCGAAGAACGTGCCGCCCAGCATGAGCATGGGCGTGACCCAGAAGGTGAAGAAGTAGGAGAACACCTCCCAGTTCTTCGCGTGCGCCGTGGCGAAGAGGCCGTAGGCGGCGAAGGCGAGGGACGCCACGAAGACGACGGGGAGGCCCATGAGGGCGCCCCACAGGCTCGGCACCCCGCCCCAGGCGATGCCGACGGCGAGGACGCAAAGGGAGGCCAGCATCGCCTTGGAGGCGGCCCAGAGGAGTTCGCCCGCCAGCAGCTCGCCGAGGCGAAGGGGCGTCGCCAGGATGGCGTCCCAGGTCTTCTGCAGCTCGAAGCGGGCGTAGGCCGAGATCGTCGTCTCGAAGGAGGCGCTGAACAGCGCCGCGTGCGCCATCATGCCGGGCAGGATGAAGTCGAAGTAGGGGATGCCCTCGGCCTCCTTGACGACGGCGCCGAGGCCGTAGCCGAAGGCGAAGAGGAAGAGGAGCGGGTTGGCGACGTTGCTCGCCATCGACGACCAGAACAGCCGCCGCCACGTCAGGAAGTTGCGCCGCCAGACGGCGAGCGTGAAGCGGTTGAGGGGCAGGAGGCCCCCGCCTTGTTCCGCCCGTACGGGCTCCATCGGCAGAATGGCCGCCATCGTCCTACTCCCGCAGCTTGCGGCCGGTGAGGCGGAGGAACACGTCCTCCAGGTTGGCGGGGCGGCTGTGCACGGCGGCGTCCGGCCCGAGCGACGCCAGCACCCGCTCCGGTTCGTCGGTGAAGAGAAGGAGGCTGCTCCCCAGGTCCTCGGCCTCAAGCCCGTCCAGCGAGGCGCCGTTCGGCAGGGGCTTCTCGACCTCGACAGCGTAGCCGCGCGCGTGGCGGGCGATGAGCCCCTTGGGCGTGTCCTCGGCCAGCACGAGCCCCTGGTCGATGAGGACGATCCGGTCGCACAGGCGCTCCGCCTCGTCCATGTAGTGCGTCGTCAGCAGCAGGGTGCGCCCGGCGCGCTTCAAGGCGTGGAGCTGGCGCCAGATGAGCGCGCGCGCCTGCGGGTCGAGCCCGGTCGTCGGCTCGTCGAGGATGACGAGGTCGGGGTCGCCGATGAGCGCGCGGGCGACGGTGAGCCGCCGCTTCATGCCGCCCGAGAGCTGGTTCACCCGCGCCTTCGCCTTGGCGGCCAGGTCCATGAAGCGGAGAAGCTCCGGCACCCGCTCCCGCACCACCCCCTTGTCGAGCCCGAAATAGCGGCCGTAGGCCTCGAGGTTCTCCTCGACGGTGAGGTCGGGGTCGAGGTTCGTCTCCTGCGGCACGAGGCCGATCCGGCCGCGCTCGGCCCTGGTCAGGCGCCGCGCCTCCCTGCCGAACAGGCGGGCGAAGCCCTCGGTCGGCTCGGACAGGCCCATGAGCATCCGCATCGTCGTCGTCTTGCCGGCGCCGTTCGGCCCCAAGAGGCCGACGCAGCTCCCGGCCTCGATGCGAAAGTCGAGCCCGCGCACGGCCTCGACCGAACCCAGGCGCTTCTTGAGGCCGCCGACCTCGATGATCGGCGACGTGGCGATCGTCTCCTGCATGGCGCCAAGGGGCTAGCACGCTGGCCTTTGGCCGAACAGCCCTTCGGCGGAACAGGGGACGCCGGTCCCGCGTTCGTAGGGTCGGGGGTTGCGCAAGGATGGAAGCGGCGGGTTGGCTGCACTGGCTCGGCTACGCGGAGAGCGGCCTTCCCTGGGCCGCCCTTCTGGGCCGGCTCGCCGTCGCCGGGCTACTCGGCGCCGTCGTCGGCTTCGAGCGCGAGTTCCACGACAAGCCGCTCGGGCTTCGCACCCACATCCTGGTGGCGCTCGGCGCCTGCGGCTTCTCCCTTCTGGCGCTCGGCATCGTCGCCTCGCTGAAGGAAAGCGACGTTCTGCGCCTCGACCCGACCCGCGTCATCCAGGGCGTCGTCGGCGGCATCGGCTTCCTCGGCGGGGGAGCCATCCTGCGGGGCCGGGGCGGGATCGAGGGGGCCACGACGGCGGCCGGGATCTGGGTGGTCGGCGGCGTCGGCCTCGCGGCCGGGTTCGGCTTCTACGACTTGGCCCTCGCCGTCACGGGGCTCGCCGTCCTGGCCCTCCTCGGCCTCCACCGCCTCGCCCACCGCATCAGCGGCCGCTAGGCGCGCCCTCAGCCGCCGAGGCGCCGCCGCAGCCGCCGCGCGTTCGCCCTGGTGCGGCGGTGGTAGGGGCGAAAGGCCGCCGCCATCAGCCGACCCGCCCCGCCGGGGTCGAGGGGGCAGTCGCCGCGCAGGAGGCCCCGCTGCACGGCGAGCGCGGCCGCGAACGCCGCCCGCTGCTTCTCCGCGACCATCACCGCCATCTCGCGCCGGGTCGAGGCGTAGAGCCAGGGCGCCTCGACGGCGACGAGCCAGAGCCGGGCGGCGATCGTGAACCCCGCCGCGGCGCCCGTCTCCACCGCGTCCAGCCACAAGGAAGCGCCGCCGCGCCGGATGCCGTTCATCGTCGCCCTTTCGCCTTCGACCCCGCACCGCTACCCTTCGGCCACCGATAGAAAGGATGCCGCCATGCCCGTCAAGTCCGCGAAAGCCCTGGTCGACGCCGCCAACGCCGAGGTGGGCCGGCTCACCGTCGAGGAGGCGAAGGCCGTGCACGAGGAGGGCAGGGCCCGCTTCGTCGACGTGCGCGAGGGCAAGGAATGGGACGGCGGGCGCGTGCCGGGCGCGGTCCACGCGCCGCGCGGCCTGCTCGAATTCATCGCCGACCCCGCGAGCCCGGCGCACAAGGAGGCCCTCGACCCCGACGCCCCGCTCGTCCTCTACTGCGCCGCGGGCGGCCGCTCGGCGCTGGCGGCGAAGACGCTGAAGGACATGGGCTACAAGGACGTGCGCCACGTCGACGGGGGGTTCACCGCTTGGTCGCAGGCGGGGTTTCCGGTCGAGAAAGGCTGAGCCGTTACGCTTTGCGTCCCTTGACCCCCGCCGCCCCGCCGCTACCATCGCCCCCGGCCGCACGACACGCTTGGAAGAGACCGCGGGCTCGCGCCCGCGGCGCCGAAGGCGCAACCGCCCCTGGAAACGCTCAGGCAAAAGGACCATGCGTGGCTCGGCCCTCTGGAGAGCGGGCGCCGCAGCGCCCCACCGAAGGGGAAGGGGCCGGGAACGGCCCTCGATCTCTCAGGTTCGGGACAGGGAGGGGCGCGGCGGGCCGTGTTGGCGCCGTCGACGCCTGATGGGGTCCTTCGATGTCCGAACCGAACCGCACGCCCCTTTACGACCTCCACGCCGAGCTCGGCGGGCGGATGGTGCCGTTCGCGGGCTACCTGCTGCCGGTGCAGTACCCGGCCGGGATCCTGAAGGAGCACGGATCGGCGCGCGAGGCGGCGGCGCTGTTCGACGTGTCGCACATGGGGCAGATGCGGCTTGGGGGGCCGGGCGTCCGCGGGGCGCTGGAACGCCTCGTTCCCGCCGACGTCGCGGCCCTCGGGCCGGGGCGGGCGCGCTACACCCAGTTCACGGCCGAGGACGGCGGCATCCTCGACGATTGCATCGTGACGGCGGTGGCCGAGGACGAGCTGTTCCTCGTCGTCAACGCCGCGCGCAAGACGGAGGACGAGGCGCACCTGCGGGCCAATCTTCCGGACGGCGTGACGCTGGAGGTGCTGGACGACCGGGCGCTGCTCGCGCTTCAGGGGCCGGCGGCGGCGGGCGCGCTGGCGACGCTGGCACCCGAGGCGGCGGAACTCGTCTTCATGGAGAGCCGGGAGATGGCGATCGGCGGGCAGAAGGCCCGGGTCTCCAGGCTCGGCTACACGGGCGAGGACGGGTTCGAGGTCTCCTACCCCGCCGCCCACGCGCAAAAGCTCGCCCGCACCCTGCTCGCCCACGAGCGCGTTCAGCCGGCGGGGCTCGGCGCCCGCGACAGCCTGCGGCTGGAGGCGGGCCTGTGCCTCTACGGCCACGACATCGACGCGACCACCTCGCCCGTGGAAGCGGGGCTCGCCTGGACGATCGGCAGGCGGCGGCGCGAGGCGGGCGGCTTCGCCGGCGCCGGGCGCATCCTGCGCGAGCTTGAGGAGGGGCCGAAGCGCCGCCTCGTCGGCGTCCGCGTCGAGGGGCGGGCGCCCGTCCGCGAGGGGGCGGAGGTCTACGACGGGCGCGCGACGGCGATCGGCCGGGTGACGAGCGGCGGCTTCGGCCCCACGGTCGGGGCACCCGTGGCGATGGGTTACGTCGCGGCCGACCGGGCGGCGCCGGGCACCCCGCTCCGCCTCGAGGTCCGCGGGCGCACCGTCGAGGCCCGGGTCGCGCCCCTGCCGTTCGTTCCGCACCGCTACCACACCGGCCGAGCCAAGGAGCAGGCATGACCACCCACTACAGCCGCGAGCACGAGTGGATCCGCGTCGAGGGCGACGTGGCCACGGTCGGGATCACGGGCCACGCCCAGGAGCAGCTGGGCGACATCGTCTTCGTCGAGCTGCCCGAGATCGGTAAATCCGTGACCCAGGGCGGCGACGCCGCCGTCGTCGAGAGCGTCAAGGCGGCGTCCGAGGTGTTCTCGCCCGTCACGGGCGAGGTCGTCGAGACCAACGCGGACCTGGAGGGCAGGCCCGAACTCGTCAACGAGGACCCCGAAGGGGCGGCGTGGTTCTTCAAGGTGAGGATGAGCGAGCCCGGCGAGCTCGACGGCCTCATGGACGCCGACGCCTACAAGGCGTTCGTCGAGAGCCTGGAATGAGCGGGGCAGGGGGGGACCGGGCCGTGCGGGACGACGCGCCGACCCTGAGCGAGCTCGAGGCGCCCGACGACTTCGTCCGCCGCCACATCGGGCCGGACGACGAGGAGATCGGGGCGATGCTGGCGGCCGTGGGCGCCGCGTCCCTCGACGACCTGATCGGGCAGACGGTGCCGAAGCGGATCAGGATCGACCGCCCGCTCGACCTGCCGCCGCCGCGCTCGGAGCGCGACACGCTCTCCTACCTGCGGCGGATGATGGACCGCAACCGGGTCTTCGTCTCGATGCTGGGCATGGGCTACCACGGCACGGTGACGCCCGGCGTCATCACGCGGCGCGTCCTCGAGAACCCCGGCTGGTACACGGCCTACACCCCCTACCAGGCCGAGGTGAGCCAGGGCCGGCTCGAGGCCCTGCTCAACTACCAGCAGATGGTCGTCGACCTCACCGGCATGGAGCTTGCCAACGCCTCGCTCCTCGACGAGGCGACGGCGGCGGCCGAGGCGATGACGATGGCGCGGCGCGTCGGCAAGGCCAAGTCGAACGCCTTCCTCGTCGACGCCGCCTGCCACCCGCAGACGCTGGCCGTGCTCCGCACCCGTGCGAAGCCGCTCGGCATCGAGCTTCGGGTCGTGGACGCCGGGGCGATGGCGGACGCGGACGCCTTCGGCGCCCTCCTCCAGTACCCGGACACGCTGGGCCGGGTGCGCGACCCGGAGCCCGTCATCAAGGCGCTGCGGGCGAAGGGCGCCGTCGTCGCCGTCGCTTGCGACCTCCTCGCGCTCTGCCTCCTGAAGCCGCCGGGCGAGATGGGGGCCGACATCGTCCTGGGCACGACGCAGCGCTTCGGCGTGCCGATGGGCTACGGCGGGCCGCACGCCGCCTACTTCGCCACGAAGGAGGCGCACAAAAGGGCGCTCCCCGGCCGGATCATCGGCGTCTCGGTCGACGCCGCCGGGCGGACGGCGCTCAGGATGGCGCTCCAGACGCGCGAGCAGCACATNNATCCGCCGCGACAAGGCGACCTCGAACATCTGCACGGCGCAGGTGCTGCTCGCGATGATGGCCGGCTTTTACGCCGTCTACCACGGCCCGGACGGGCTGCGGCGGATTGCGAACCGCGTCCACCGCTTCGCGCGGGCGGCGGCCGAGGGGCTGCGGCGGATGGGCTACGCCCTGGAAAGCGACGACTTCTTCGACACCATCGCCGTGCGGACGCCGGGGCAGGCGGAGCGGATCGCGGCGAAGGCGAGGGAGGCCGGGATCAACCTGCGCGTCCTCGACCGCAACCGGGTCGGCGTCGCCCTCGACGAGACGACGCGGCGCAGCGACGTTCGGGCGCTCTGGCGGGTGTTCTCGGCGAAGGGCGACCCGGGGCTCGACCTCGCCGCCCTCGACGGGGAATCGCCGGACGCGGTCCCCGAACCCCTGCGGCGCACGAGCCCCTACCTGGAGCACCCGGTCTTCCACGCCTACCACAACGAGACCGAGATGCTGCGCTATCTGCGCCGCCTCCAGGCGAAGGACGTGGCGCTCGACCGGGCGATGATCCC
>JAGRGG010000144.1:6651-22621 GCA_020445645.1 Geminicoccaceae bacterium
TCAACGCCACCACCGAGATGGAGCCCGTGACGTGGCGGACGGTGGCGCACCTCCACCCGTTCTGCCCGCTCGACCAGGCGCAGGGCTACCAGCAGCTCTTCGAGGAGCTGGAGGCGTGGCTCGCCGAGATCACCGGGTTCGACGCGGTCTCGCTCCAGCCCAACGCCGGCAGCCAGGGCGAATACACGGGGCTTCTCGTCATCCGGGCCTACCACGAGGCGCGGGGGGAGGGGCACCGCGACGTGTGCCTGATCCCGGCCTCGGCGCACGGCACCAACCCGGCGTCGGCCGTCATGGCGGGGCTGAACGTGGTCGTCGTCGCCTGCGACGCTGAGGGCAACGTCGACCAGGACGATCTGAGGGCGAAGGCGGAACGGCACAAGGACCGCCTCGCCGCGCTCATGGTGACGTACCCCTCGACGCACGGCGTGTTCGAGGAGGGGATCAAGGACATCTGCGCCGTCGTCCACGACGCGGGCGGGCAGGTCTACCTCGACGGCGCCAACCTCAACGCCCAGGTCGGCGTCTGCCGCCCCGGCGACTACGGCGCCGACGTGTGCCACCTGAACCTGCACAAGACATCCCGCACGGCGGCGGCGGCCCCGGCGTGGGGCCGATCGGGGTCAAGGCGCACCTCGCCCCCCACCTCCCCGACCACCCCCTCGTCGAGGGCGTCAACCCGGCGGCGGGCGACGGGGCCACGGTGGGCACGGTCGCCGCCGCCCCCTACGGCTCCCCCTCGATCCTGCCGATCTCCTGGGCCTACATCGCCATGATGGGACCGGAAGGGCTGAAGAAGGCCACGTCCGTGGCGATCTTGAGCGCCAACTACGTCGCCAAGCGTCTGGAGGGGCACTTCGACGTGGTCTACAGGGGCCGGAACGACCGGGTCGCGCACGAGTGCATCATCGACGTGCGCCCGATCAAGGAGAGGACCGGGATCGGCGTCGAGGACATCGCGAAGCGCCTCGTCGACTACGGCTTCCACGCCCCCACCATGTCGTGGCCGGTGCCCGAGACCCTGATGGTCGAGCCGACCGAGAGCGAGCCCAAGCAGGAACTCGACCGCTTCTGCGACGCCATGATCAAGATCCGCGACGAGATCCGCGCGGTCGAGCGCGGCGAGATGGACGGGAAGGACAACCCGCTCAGGAACGCGCCGCACACCCACCACCTGCTCCTGAGCGACTGGACCCTGCCCTACGGCAAGGAGCAGGCGTTCTTTCCGGGGGAGGGACAGGAGGCCGACAAATACTGGCCGCCCGTGGCCCGCGTCGACAACGTCGCCGGCGACCGGCGCCTCGTCTGCACCTGCCCGCCGGTCGAGGCGTACCGGGAGGCGGCGGAGTAGGCGCTTCGCGCGCGCTGCCGCACGGCCAACGGACGAAAAAGGGAAGGAAAAGGCCCCGCGCCGGCGGACGCGAAGCGTGGCCCTCACCGCTTGACAAGTGCCGCCCCCGCGTCCTTGCTCTGCCCGAAGCCCCGCCGGAGCCAGCATGGACATCTATCTGCCGGTCGCCGAGATGTCGGTGAACCTGTTCCTTCTTCTCGGCATCGGCGGCGGGGTCGGCTTTCTGTCGGGGGTGTTCGGGGTCGGCGGCGGCTTCTTGATGACGCCGATGCTGCTCTTCATCGGCATCCCCGCCACCGTCGCCGTCGGCACGCAGGCGCTTCAGATCCTCTCGTCGTCGATCTCGGGCGTGCTGGCGCAGATGCGGCGGGGCGCTGTCGACCGGCGGATGGGGCTCGTCCTCGTCGCCGGCGGCTTCATGGGCTCCGGCCTCGGCATCCTCCTCTTCCATCTCCTTCAACGCCTGGGCCAGATCGACAGCGCCATCTCGCTCAGCTACGTGCTGCTGCTCGGCATCGTCGGCACGCTGATGCTCGTCGAGGGGCTGGGCACGTTCCTGCGCGGCCGCCGCGGCGGGCCCGCCCGCAAGAGCCGGCTGCACCAGCACTTCTGGCTGCACGGCCTGCCCTTCAAGCTGCGCTTTCCGAAGTCGCGCCTCTACATCAGCGTCGGCGTGCCGGTCGTCGTCGGCATGGCGGTGGGGGTGCTCTCGGCGATCATGGGGGTCGGCGGCGGGTTCATCATGATCCCGGCGATGATCTACCTCATCGGGATGCCGACCGGGGTCGTCGTCGGCACCTCGCTCTTCCAGGTATGCTTCGTCGCGGCGCTCACCGCCTTCCTGCACGCCACCACGAATCAAACGGTTGACATCATCCTCGGTTTGATCCTTACAGCGGGTGGAGTCGTCGGCGCCCAGTTCGGCGCCCAGTTCGGCGCCCGCCTGCGCGGCGAGCAGGTCAGGCTGCTCCTCGCCTGCCTCGTCCTCCTCGTCGCCCTGAAGCTCGGCTACGACCTGATCGTCACCCCGGCCGATCCCTACTCCCTGGCCTCCTGAGACGCCGTTCCATCGGCAACGGGGTATGGCCGCCTCCGGATCCTGACGGGTCCCAGGAGAGAACGTCTTGTCCCAGTCCACCTTCTACGACAGTCTACCGCAAATAAGAGGGGCCACTCACCGGCGCGGCGTCCCCGACCGCACGGCGACGGGCATGGCAAGGGAACTGACGGGAACGACGATGCGTCGGGGCAGGGGCCTCTCCTGGAACGCCTTCTGGCACCGCCGGTTGCCGCCCTTGCGCGCCACCCTCGTCGCGTCGCTCGCCGTCTACGTCGTCGCGCTCCACCTCGTGGCGCTCGCCGCCTTCACCCAGACCAACATGGTCGACCGGGTGTTCCTGAAGCTGGGCATCCAGCCCAAGCCCGAGTTCACCCTCGACTTCATCCCCGACATGCAGCGCGTCGTCCGCCTCGACCGCGGGGCCGCCCCCGGCAGCATCGTCTTTCTGGGCGACAGCCACATCCGCCGCCTCGACCTCTCGCATCTGCCCTACCCGACGGTGAACCTCTCCGTGCCGGGCGAGACCTCGGCCCGCCTGCTCGCCCGCCTGCCGCACTACCGTTCCTTACGCACCGCGCGCGCCATCGTGCTGGGCGTCGGCGTCAACGACCTCATGTACCGCGAATCCCAGGCCTACGCCCTCAACGTGGAGCAGATCGTCCGTTTCCTGCCGCCGCATACCCCGCTCGTCGTCAAGAGCGTGATGCCGGTCGACGAGGGTTCGCAGGGCGTGTTCAAGAACGAGGACGTGGCCGCCCTCAACGCCGATTTGCGCCGCCTGTGCGACGCCCGCCCCCGCTGCATCTTCGTCGACGTGGCCCCCGCCGTCCAGGACGACACCGGCGCGCTCGCCGCCGAGCGCCACGACGGCGACGGCATCCACCTGAAGCCGGAGGTCGAAGGCCTCCTGACCGAGTGGATGGCGGCCGGGATCGACGAGGCGCTCGAAGAAAAGCGGTAGGATCACCCTTCGCGTCCGCCGGCCCCGCGCCGGCGGACGCGAAGGGTGCCATGCATGAAGCGCAGGGCAGGTCTGCGTCTCCTGATACTCTCTGTCGTTGCCAATGATAAGCATACACACTATGTGCGCGTCATGCAGAACGACGCCCCCTCGCTCCCCTTCGTCTTCCTCCTCCACGACACCGCCCGCCTCCTGCGCCGCCGCTTCGACCACCGCGCGCGCGAACTCGGGCTCACCCGCGCCCAGTGGCAGGCGCTCGTGATCCTGAAGCGCAGCGAGGGCATCAACCAGGCGGGGCTCGCCGAGCTGATGGAAGTGGAGCCGATCACCCTTTGCCGCCTCATCGACCGCATGGAGGAGGGCGGCTGGGTCGAACGGCGCCCGGACCCCCATGACCGGCGCGCCCGGCAGCTCTTCATGACCGAGAAGGCGAAGCCGATCGTCGCCCGGATGCGCGTCATCGCCGAGGCGGTGCAGGCCGAGATGCTGGACGGCCTGGACGAGGCCGAGCGCGCCGCGCTGGAGGCGTCGCTCGCCCGCCTGCGCACGAATTTGAGCGACTCCGCGCCCGCCCGGCGCGCGGCGAACGACTGAAAAGCCGGATGACCGAGATGACCGACAAGAACCCAGCGTCCGCCGCGCCCGCGCCCGCGCCGGCGAAAGTCTACCCGATCGACACCGCGAAGGCGCCTTCCGCCCCGTCGGCGAGGGCGGCCCCCGTTCCGCCGGCGGCGGTTTCGTCGGCGGCGCCCGCGAAGGGCAAGGGCCGCTTGGCAAAGGTCGGGCTCATGCTCTCCCTGCCGGTCCTCCTCCTCGTCGGCGGCGGGTACTGGTACGTGACGGGCGGCCGCTACGTCTCCACCGAGAACGCCTACGTCCAGCAGGACATGGTGGCGGTCGGGCCGGACGTGCCGGGCCGGGTCGTCGAGGTCGCCGTCCGCGAGAACGAGGCGGTCCGGAAGGGCCAGCTCCTCTTCCGCCTCGATCCCGCCCCCTATCGGGTGGCGCTCGACCAGGCCCGGGCCGGGATCGCCTCGGCGCGGCTCCGGGTCGAGCAGATGCGCGCCGCCTACCAGGAAAGCCTGGCGGGCCGCCAAGCCGCCCGGCTGGACCGCGACTACCAGCAGCGCAATTTCGACCGCCAGCAGAAGCTGGCGAAGAACGGCTACGCCGCCCAGGCCGGCCTCGACGAGGCCAGGAACGACCTCCAGGCGGCGCAGCAGAAGGTGCTCGTGGCCGAGCAGTCGGTCCTGAGCGCGAAGGCGGCGCTCGGCGGCGACCCCGGCATCGCCACCGACGATCACCCCCTGGTCCAGGAGGCGGTGGCGCGGCGCGACGCGGCGCGGCTCGACCTCGACCACGCCACCGTCGCGGCACCGGCGGACGGGGTCATCAGCCAGACGGCCCGCCTCCTCGTCGGCCAGTACATCCCCGTCGGCACCCCCGTCCTCAGCCTCGTCGAGACCGGCGACAGCTGGGTCGAGGCCAACTTCAAGGAAACCGACCTCACCTGGATGGAGCCGGGGCAGACGGCCGAGGTCGCGGTCGACGCCTATCCGGGGCGTCCCTTCGAGGCCGTCGTCGGCAGCATCGGCGCCGGCACGGGCTCGGAGTTCTCGCTCCTCCCGGCGCAGAACGCCACCGGCAACTGGGTCAAGGTCGTGCAGAGGGTCCCCGTCCGCCTCCACCTCACCGGCGAGCGGCCGGACGTGCCCCTGCGCTCGGGCCTCAGCGTCTCGGTCGACGTCGACACCCACCACCCGCGCGGCCTGCCGGGCGTCGTCCAGACGGCGTTCGACTACCTGGGCATCGCGCCCACCGCGAAGGCGGCCGAATAGAGGATGCACGACGCCCCCGCCCACCTCGACCCGGCGACGGTGAAGCACCGCGGCCTGATCACCGTCTCGATCATGCTGGCGACGATCATCCAGGTGCTCGACACGACGATCGCCAACGTGGCGCTGCCGAGTATGCAGGGCAACTTGGGCGCGGCGCAGGACCAGATCACCTGGGTGCTGACCTCCTACATCGTCGCCGCCGCGATCATGACCCCGGTGACGGGCTGGCTCAGCGACCGCCTCGGGCGCAAGCGCCTGTTCCTGGTCTCGGTCGCCGGCTTCACCGTCACCTCGGCCCTGTGCGGCATGGCGACCAGCCTGGAGGAGATGGTGCTCTTCCGCATCCTCCAGGGCCTGTTCGGCGCGGCGCTCGTCCCCCTCTCGCAGTCGGTCCTCCTCGACATCAACCCGAAGGAGAACCACGGTTCGGCGATGGCGATCTGGGGGGCGGGGATCATGGTGGGTCCCATCGTCGGCCCGACCTTGGGCGGCTACCTCACCGACACGCTCGACTGGCGCTGGGTCTTCTACGTCAACCTGCCGGTCGGCATCATCGCCTTCCTGGGCATCCTCGTCTTCCTGCCCGAGACGGCGATGCGGCGGCGGCGCTTCGACTTCTTCGGCTTCGCCATGCTGAGCCTCGCCGTCGGCGCCCTGCAGATGCTCCTCGACCGGGGCGAGCAGCTCGACTGGTTCGCGTCGTTCGAGATCCTGATCGAGACCGGGCTCGCCCTCACCGGGCTCTGGGTCTTCGTCGTCCACACCATGACGGCGAAGGAGCCCTTCATCCATCCGGGGATCTTCAAGGACAAGAACCTCGTCACGGCGCTCGTCTTCATCTTCATCGTCGGCATCATCCTGCTTGCCACGATGGCGCTTTTGCCGCCGATGCTCCAGCGGCTCATGGCCTACCCCACCGTGACGACCGGGCTCGTCCTGGCGCCCCGCGGCGTCGGCACCATGATCTCGATGATCCTGGTCGGCCGCCTCGTCCGCCGCGTTGACCCCCGGCTCCTCATCCTCATGGGCCTCGGCCTCGTCACCTTCTCCCTTTGGCAGATGACCGGCTTCTCGCCCGACATGGGGCAGGGGCTCATCGTCACCTCGGGCGTCGTCCAGGGCCTCGGCCTCGGCCTCGTCTTCGTGCCGCTCAGCACGATCGCCTTCGCCACCCTGGCCCCCGCCTTCCGCACCGACGCGGCCAGCCTGTTCAGCCTGCTCCGCAACTTAGGCAGCAGCGTCGGCATCTCGCTGGTCTCGACCCTCCTCACCCAGAACACCCAGATCAACCACGCGGTGCTGGCCGAGCACGTCAGCCCCTTCAACCCGGCGCTCGACCCCTACATGCGTCTGGGCCTGGGCGGCGCCGTCCAGACGCTGGGCGCGATCAACGGCGAGATCACGAGGCAGGCGGCGATGATCGCCTACCTCGACGACTTCAAGCTGATGATGTTCGTCACGCTCGCCGCGATCCCGCTCCTCGTCTTCATGCGCCGCCCCAAGGGCGGGGGCGCGCCTCCGGCGGAGGCGGCCGCGATGGAGTAGCCGGGCGGGGCGGGGGCCGCTACGATCGGCCCCATGCGAGCCCCCCGCCTCGGCTTCTGCTGCAAGTGGGTCGCCCCCGACGGCGACCCCGCCTCGCAGAAGGCCATGAACCAGACCGATACGACGATCGCGGCCCTGGCCCGGCGCGACCCCCTGGAGCGCATGGCGCGGCTCCTCGAGATCGTCCGCCACAACCTGGAAGCCCTGGAGCGGCAGCTGCGCTGGCTCGCCGCTCGGCCGGAGGGGGAGCGGCTGATGCGGATCGTGTCTTCCCTCCTGCCCGCCTACAACCACGCGACGGCGGCCTGGGTCTATAGGGAGCCCGACATGCGCCGCCTCGTCGAGGACGGGCTGGGCCGGGCGGGCGCCATCGCCAAGGCGGCCGGGATCCGGCTGGGGATGCACCCGAGCCAGTTCTGCGTCCTGGCGACGGCGCGGCCCGAGGTGCTGGCCAACAGCGTCAGGGAGCTGGAGTACCACGGCGACGTGATGCGCGGCCTCGGCCTCGCCGGCGGCTGGCACCCCTTGGGCGCCCACGTCAACGTCCACGGCGGCGCCCGCGCCGCCGGCGTCGAGGGGTTCCGGGCGGCGCTCCCCCGCCTTTCCGAGGACGTGCGGGGCCTCCTCACCGTCGAGAACGACGAGGTCTCGTTCGGCCTCGACGACCTCCTGCCCTTGGCGGACGACCTCCCCGTCGTCCTCGACCTCCACCACCACTGGGTCCGGACGAAGGGCGAGCGCATCGACCCGGACGACCCGAGGATCGCCCGGATCGGGGACTCCTGGCGGGGCGTGCGCCCGCTCGCCCACGTCAGCCAGCCGGCGGAATCGGTGCTGGCGGGCCACGACCCCGACCTTCCGCCCGACTTCGCGGCCCTGGTCGCCGGCGGGACGAGGCCGCGCGACCTTCGCCTGCATTCCGTCCGCATGTGGAACCGGCCGCTCAACGCCTGGACGCTCGGCCACCTCGCCTGGGCGGACCTCGAGGTCGAGGCGAAGGGCAAGAACCTCGCCGTCGCCGACCTGGTGGCGGGGGCTGGGCCGCCCGTCGGCGGGCGCCGCGCGGGCGAGGATCCGACGCGGCGTTCAATCGGGTAGATACCGAACGGCGGCTTCCCCGGCCGCGCCGTCAATCGTGCGTTGCAAGCGGTCCGCCTCTGCCCCAACAATGCGCCCGAAAGCAAGCCGGACGCCTTGGGGAGAAACGGATCATGCGCAGCGGGAACGCGCCGGAAGCGGCGCCCGTCCTCCTCGTCGACACGTCATCCGACAGCATCGCCGACGACGGCAGGCTCTCCTTGCGCGAAGCCCTGGACGCCGCGAACGCGCGGCCGGGCCTCGACGCCGTCGCCTTCAGCCCCGAGGTGGCGAAGGGCGAGATCGTGCTGACCCAGGGCACCCTCCTCGTCGCCGACGATCTCGACCTGCAAGGCGGCGGGGTGACGCTGCGGACGACGGTGGGCGACGACGGGGTCACGGGCGACGCCCTCCTCGTCGATACGGCGGGCGTCACCCTGGAGGACGTCGTCGTGGCGGCGGGGCCGGGGGGCTACGGCCTCATGCGCGGCGTCGTCGGCATCGACGCCGACATCGTCCTTCGCGGCAGCGGGGTGCAGGGCTTCCAGAACGCCGACTTCGGCGTCGGCATCGACGTTTCCGGCGGCTCCCTCGCCCTCTACGGCAGCCGGGTGACGGACAGCGGCGGGCTCTACGGCGCCGGCATCATCGGCAGGCAGGCGGCGGTGCGCCTCGTCGAGAGCGCCGTCGAGGGCACGGTCGGTGGCTACGTGCCGGCGATCGACGTGCGGGGCTCGCTGAGCCTGGAGCGCAGCACCGTCGCCGACAACCTCGCCTCCAACGGCCCGAGCGGGATCCGGGTCGAGGGCTACCTCTCGATGACCGACAGCACGGTCGCCCGCAACGAGACCTTCTACCCGGGCTACGCCGGGAACTACGGCGCGGTCCAGCTCGCCCCCGGCAGCCAGGGGGTGATCGCGGCGAGCACGATCGCCGGCAATTTCGGGTACACGGGCGACACGGCCGGGCTCTACGTGCCGGGGGATGCCAGCGTCGTGGTCAGGGACAGCCTCATCGCCGGCAACCTCGGCCAGGACGGGAACCCGAACGACGTGATCGGCACCGTCGTCTCGAACGGCCACAACGTCTTCGGGCAGGCCGCCGTCGCGGGTGCGGCGCCGGGCGACGCCCTGGGCATCCCGATCGGGGACCTGTTCGACGCGACGGAGCTGCTCGACGTCTTCCCTAAACCGATCCTCTTGCCCGTCCTCGCCGACAACGGCGGCCCGACCCGCACCATGGCGCTCAAGGACGACCCCTCGAACCCGGCAATCGGGCGGGCCGACCCCGAAACGGCGCCCCCGATCGACCAGCGGGGGGAGCCCCGCGACGAGGCGCCCGACGCCGGGGCGTTCGAGGCGGGGGGCGGGGGCGGCACGTCCCCCAGCCTGCCGCCGCTCGCCGAGAAGGTGCCGGTCGATCCGGACCGCATCAACGGCGTCGACCCGGACCTCCTCCGCGGAAACGGCGGGGACGCCTTCAAGGTGGGCTTCGTCTTCCAGGAGGGCGCCCAGGACAACGCGCTCGGCTACTATGTCGTGGGGCCGGACGGGGCCATCGGCGGGGTCGGCATCCTTTTTGCCAGCGACGAGGCCGCGGCACCGGGCGACGCGGCGCTCACCCCCGTCCTCGCCCAGGGGGAGACGCTCGGCCTCTTCCTCGTCGCGGACGGCGCCGCCCGCAACCCGGCGGGCGCGCTCGACGGCGCGGGCCTCGCCTTCGTCGACGGGAGGGGGGCGCCCGCCTTCGTCGACGACCCCCGCCCCCGCCTCGTCTTCGACGACGGGACGGAGGTGGGGGGCCGGGTGCTGCACGCCGTCGCGTTCGGCGACGGCGAGGGCAACCCGCTCAACCCGCAGGACGGGGTGCGGGCGCTCTCCGGCCTCGACGGGGAGGGCGGCCTCCTGGTCGCCTTCGAGGACAAGGCGTTCGACCCGGACCTCGACTTCAACGACCTCGTGATCCGCGTCGCGCACGAACCCGGCGAACCGACCCTCGCCCTCGATGGCGACCCGTTCGCCTGAACGTGCGAAGGAATAAAAACCTTGTATCTGGATCCACTTCGGGTTGATATCGCCTTGCGGTTGGTGCAATAGAACGACGTTGCCGATGGCGTGGGGTGGCGGTCTGGTGAACGCGGGTCCGGTTCCGGCGGAGGGCGAAAGCCTGCGCGCCTTCCTGCGCCGGGGCACCGCCCGGGCGCACGCCGCGCTCGACGCCCGTTCCGCCGCCTTCGACCTCGCCGCCGAGGGCGGCTACGGCGCCTTCCTGCTGGCGACGGCGGGCGCCCTCCTGCCGCTCGAGGACGCCCTCGACCGGTCCGGGGTCGGGGGCCTCCTCCCCGATTGGCCGCGCCGCGCCCGCGCCTCCGCCCTTCTGGACGACCTCGCCGCCCTCGGCCTCGCCCCGCCGGCGCCCGTCCCGCCCTTGCCGGCGGCCGGGCCGCCCTGGGCCTGGGGCACCCTCTACGTCCTCGAAGGCTCCCGCCTCGGCGCCCGCCTGCTGCGGCGCCGGATCCCGGCCAACGCCCCGCAAGGCGCCACGCGCTACCTCGACCACGGCGCCGACGGCGGCCTCTGGAGCGCCTTCCTGGGCCGGCTGGAGGCGGCGCGGGCGGGGCCGGGCGGGGCGCTCGCCGCCGCGCTCGCGGCCTTCGCCCTGTTCCAGCGCGCGTTCGATCGCGCGCGGCTGCGATGACGGGCGCCCCCCCTCCCGCCCCGCCGGGCGGGGTCGACCTCGCGGCCTGCGATCGGGAACCGATCCACGTTCCGGGCGCCGTCCAGCCCTTCGGCGTCCTCGTCGCCGTCTCGCCCGACTGGATCGTGAGCCACGTCTCCGGCAACGCGGCCGACCTCTTCGGCGCCGACGCCGAGGATCTGCTCGGCACGCCCCTGCACGACCTCCTCACCCCCCAGGCGCTGCACGAGGTCCGGGGCCGCGTCCAGGCCCTGCACGGCCCCGACGCCAGCGAGCGCCTGTTCGACCTGCCGCTCACGGCGTCGGGGGCGTGCTTCGACGCGGCCGTCCACCTCTCGGAGGGCACGATCGTCATCGAGGCCGAGCCGTCGATCGAGGAAAGGGCCGGCGACGGCGGCGCCCTCGTCCGGGCGATGGTCGGGCGGCTCCGGGGCCTGCCCGAGGACCCGGCCTTCTTCCGCGAGGCCGCGCGGCAGATGCAGGCCGTCCTCGGCTTCGACCGGGTCATGGTCTACCGCTTCGACCACGAGGGGGCGGGCGAGGTCGTGGCCGAGGTCGCGCGCGGGGGGATCGAGAGCTATCTCGGGCTCCACTATCCCGCCTCCGACATCCCGAGCCAGGCAAGGCGTCTTTACGAGCGCAACTGGCTTCGGCTCATCGCCGACGTGGACGGGGCCGCGGTCCCCGTCCTCCCCGAAACCGCCCCGGACGGACGGCCGCTCGACCTCTCCTTGAGCACGCTGCGCGCCGTGTCGCCGATCCACCTCGACTACCTCCGCAACATGGGCGTCGCCGCCTCGCTCTCGGTCTCGATCCTCCGGGGCGGGCGGCTCTGGGGGCTGTTCGCCTGCCACCACATGGCGCCAAGAAGGGTCTCGCTCCGGCGGCGCACGACGGCCGAGCTTCTGGGCCAGATGTTCTCGCTCCTCCTGGAGAGCCGCGAACGCGAGGCCGACCTCGCCCGCGAGGCCCGCGCCCGCGAGGTCCACGGGCGGCTCATGATGAAGGTGGCGGCCGACGCCTCGAGCTTCGACAATCTGAGCGCCTTTCTCGACGAGGTCGGCGGCATCGTCGCCTCCGACGGGGTCGGGCTCTGGATCGACGGCCGGACGAGCCTGCGGGGATCGACCCCGACCGAGGAGGAATTCCTCGGCCTCGTCCGCTTCCTGAACCGGGCCCCGATGAGCCGGATCTACGCCACCGGCGAGATCGGACGGGTCTTCGCGCCGGCGCGGGCCTACGTCGACCGGGCGGCGGGGCTGCTCGCCGTCCCGATCTCGCGCTTCCCCCGCGACTACCTCGTCTTCTTCCGCCAGGAGCGCGTCCGCTCCGTCGCCTGGGCCGGCGATCCGGCGAAGCCCGTCCGGCCGGGGGCGGACGGGCTTCGCCTCACCCCGCGCCGGAGCTTCGCCGCGTGGCGGGAGACCGTGCGCGGGCAGAGCCTGCCCTGGACGCGCGCCGACCTCCACCTCGCCGAGTCGCTGCGCGTCAGCCTGCTCGAGATCGTGCTCCGCCTCACCAACGCCGCCGCGCGCGAGCGCAAGGAGGCGCACGAGCGCCAGGAGCTGCTCGTCGCCGAGCTGAACCACCGCGTGCGCAACATCCTGACGCTGGTGCGTGGCATCGTCGGCCAGACGCGGGCGGAAGCCGCCACGGTCGACGCCTTCAAGGCCGCGCTCGACGCGCGCATCCAAGCCCTCGCCCGCGCCCACGACCAGATCACCGACGGGGGCCAGGGCCGCGCCCCGCTCCGGCGGCTCGTCCTCACGGAAGCCGGGGCCTACCTCGGACCCAAGGCCGACTGCCTCACGGCGAGCGGGCCGAACGTGCTCCTGGAGCGTCAGGCGTTCACGACCCTGGCGCTCGTCGTCCACGAGCTGGTCACGAACTCGGCCAAGTACGGGGCGCTCAGCGACAGCCGCGGCCGGGCCGCCGTCGAGTGGCGCGTCACCGATTCGGGCGCCCTTGCCATCGACTGGCGGGAGCGGGGCGGACCCGCCGTCCAGGCGCCGAAGCGGCGCGGCTTCGGCACCACCCTCATCGAGCGCGCCGTGCCCTTCGACCTTCGGGGCGAGGCCGAGCTGCGCTGGCGCCTCACCGGCCTCGAGGCCCGCTTCGTCGTGCCCGAGCGCCACTTTCGCCTGGGCGGCGCCGGGGACGAGGGGGCTACCCTCCAGGACGACGCGAACGGCGCCCCGCCCGCGCCGCGCGCCCAGGCCCCCCTCGACGGCACGGTCCTCCTCGTCGAGGACAACATGATCATCGCCCTCGACGCCGAGGACGAGATCCTGAGGCTCGGCGCGTCGCGGGTCGAGGTGGCGCCCGACGTAGTCGGCGCCCTGCGCTTTCTTGACGCCGAACGCCCGGGCTTCGCCGTCCTCGACCTCAACCTCGGCATCGAGACGAGCCTGCCGGTGGCGGAGCGGCTGCACGAGATGGGCGTCCCCTTCCTCTTCGCCACCGGCTACGGCGACAAGGCCGACCTGCCGGTGGCCTACAAGGACACCCCCATCGTCAGGAAGCCCTACGCCGCCGCCGACCTGCGCCGCCACCTGCCGGGGGCGGAGGGGTAGGAGGACGCGCTGCCGGCGCGGGGCCTTTGCCGCCGCGGCCGGATCTGCTACCTGCGTCGCCCCTTGCACCTTCGGAGGGGAAGCCTTGCGCCCAGCACTGGCCCCAGACCCAACCCCGGCCGACGCCGCGCTGATCCCGCTCGCCGCGGCGGGCCGCGCGGACGTGTTCTTCTTCGGCACCCTCGCCCACGCGGCCGTGCTGGCGCGCGTGCTCGACCGCCCGCTCGGCCCCCTCGACCGGGTGCCGGCGGCGCTGCCCGGCTACCGGCGGGTGCGGGCGAAGGGTGCCAGCTACCCAGTCCTGGTCCCGGCGCCGGGGCGGCGGGTCGAGGGCTTCCTCCTGAAGCGGCCGGGCCCGCGCGACATCCGCCGCATCAACCACTTCGAATCCGACGAGTACGAGGCCCTGCACCTGCCCATCGCCGGCGGCGGCCGGGCCTGGGCCTTCGTCGGGCTCGATGCCCTGCCGCCCACCGACGAGCCCTGGGACCTCGACGCCTGGACGCGGGCGCACATGCCGGCCTACCTTGCCGAGGTCGTCGACTACTGGATGGCGGACGCGCCGGGCTGACCCGCTTCGCCCCGCGCCAGCGGACGCGAAGCGCAGGACGAACGGAGGACACGAACGTGCAGGCGGCGGTGATCGGCGGCTCGATCGACCTGCTCTCGGGCCTCGTCGCGGCCGGGATCGTGCCGCACGTCGTCCGGGGGAGGGGGGTGCCGGACAGGCTGCCGGACGGCGTCGTCGCCGTCGAGGCGCCCCTCGACCTGTTCGCGGCGCTGGGGCCGCCCCGCGTCTACCTCATGGAAGCGCCGCCGGGCCCCGGGGTCGACGCCATCCTGGAGGCCGCCTACCCGACGATGGAGCCGGGCGACGCCGTCGTCGACCTCACGGGGAGCTGGTGGTGCGACACGCTGCGCCGCTGCCGCCGGATGCGCCACCGCTCGCTCTGGTACGTCGACGCCGCCCGCCTCGTCCGCGGGGGCCGCCCGGTCCTCGTCGCCGCCGGCGACCCGGGCGGGATCGGGATCGCGCTGCCCGTCCTCGCCGCCTGGGCGGCGCCCGGCGCGGCGCTGCACGTGGGCGGGCCGGGCCTCGCCCACTTCGCGCTCGCCGTCGAGGAGGCCGCGCGGGCGTCCATCCACCACGCCCAGAGCGAGGCGGCGCAGATGCTCCAGGCGTGGCCCGGCCCCGCCGACCACGACCGGATCGACGCGCTCTGGCCGCTCCCGCCGCCCGTCGACGCGGGCGGGCGGGCCGCCTGGGTGCCGGAGGACGCGCTCAGGCTGGAGGCGTCCCTGCCGCATCTGGCGCAGGCGACGATGCTCGTCCTCGCCGAGGCGCTCGACGCGCGCCGCCCGGCCCCCGTCCCGCCGAAGCTCGGCCCGTTCGGCCTGCCGGACGAGATCCTGGAGGGGTAGGGGCGCCCTTCAGAACAAGGGCGGCATCGCCTCCTTGGGCACGATGGCCCCCTTGTGCATGACGACGCGGGCGGCGAGCCGCCCCCCGGCGTCGGCGGCCTCGGCGGCGCCGAGGCCGCGCAGGCGGGCCGCGAGGTAGGCGGCGTTGAACGAGTCGCCGGCCCCGGTCGTGTCGACCGGCTTCGCCACGACGATCGGCATCACCGTGTGGCCCGCCCCTTCCGCCCGGACATGGCCCTGCCCGTCGCCGTTCTTGACGACGACCTCGCCGACGCCGAGGGCTTCGAGCCGCGACGCCGCCGCCTCGGGCGTCGCGTCGCCGAAGAGGCGCGTCTCGTCGTCGAAGCTGGGCAGGACGATCGACGCGGCGGCGGCGGCGGCGGTGATCGCACGGCGCGCCGCCTCCGGCGAGGCCCAGAGGCGCGGGCGGTAGTTGGGGTCGAAGGCGATGCTGCGGCCCTTGGCCTTCAAGGCGGCCAGCCGTTCGACGAGCCGCATCCTGTCGTCGTCGGGCAGGATGGCGAGGCTGATGCCGGAGAGGTAGATCAGCCCGTCCTCGTCCAGCGCGTCCAGGAGCCGTCCGCCGCCCTCGCCCTCCAGCATGGCGCGCGCCGCCGACTGCCCCCGCCAGTAGAGGAAGCTGCGCTCGCCCCGCTCGTCGAGGCGGATCCAGTAGAGGCCGGGCAGCCGGCCCGCGATCCGCCTTACCCGACCGGTGCCGATCCCCTCGGCCCCGATGCCGGCCAGCATCTCGTCGCTCAAGGGGTCGTCGCCGAGCGCCGTGACGTAGTCGACCGCGTGGCCCGTGCCCTCGAGGCAGCGGGCGAGGTAGACGGCGGTGTTGAAGGTGTCGCCGGCGAGCCCCCGCCGGAGCAGGTGGGGCGCGTCCGCGGATCCCAGTTCGATCATGCATTCGCCGAGAGCCGCAAGACGCACCGCACTGTCTCCCTTCATCCCGTGTTGTTCCCCCGTGCGTCCGAACGACGCACTGGCAAGTCGCCTTGCCGACGGCTAGATGCCCAGACCATGAACGCGCTCACAATCCTTTTGATCATCGTGATGCTGGCGACGACGGCGGTGCTCGGCGTCGGCCTGTTCGGCTTCTTCACGGGGGGCGCCTTCAACGCCCGCTACGGCAACCGGCTGATGCAGGCCAGGGTGGGGCTCCAGGCGCTGGCCCTCCTGCTCGTGGCCGCCCTCGTCTTCCTGGGAAGGTAGAAGGTGGTCAAGCTCGACAGGATCTACACCAAGGGCGGCGACGGGGGCGAGACCTCGCTCGGCGACGGCGGCCGGGTGAAGAAGCACAGCCTTCGCGTCGAGGCCTACGGCACGGTCGACGAGGTCAACGCCGTCGTCGGCCTCGCCCGGCTCCACGCCTCGCCCGAGGCCGACGCCATGCTCGCTCGCATCCAGAACGACCTCTTCGACCTCGGCGCCGACCTCTGC
>JAGRGG010000145.1 GCA_020445645.1 Geminicoccaceae bacterium
GTAGTGCTCTACCGCTGAGCTAATCGCCCCTCGAACGGGTGGTTAGGCGAATCGCCGAACCCTGGCAACCCCCTTCTCGGCGACGCCTGGAAGAACCCTTTTGACACCCCGCCAAGCACCCCATAAGACGTTTCCGGCAACGAACGACGACAGGGGGGCTTCCGTTTGACCGGCACCACGGCGTTCCTGGACGACGACCGCCTCTTTCCCGCGGACGAAAGAACGCGCGGCATCGCGCGAAGCCTCTACGCCGGGGTGCGCGGTCTGCCGATCCTCAGCCCGCACGGCCACACCGACCCCCGCTGGTTCGCGCTGAACGAACCCTTCCCCGACCCGGCCTCGCTCTTCGTCGTCCCCGACCACTACGTCTTTCGGATGCTGCACAGCCAGGGCGTGAAGCTGGAGGACTTGGGCGTGCCGCGCGCCGACGGCGGCCCGGTCGAGACCGACCCCCGCGCGATCTGGCGCCGCTTCGCCGAAAACTACCACCTCTTTCGCGGCACCCCGACCCGGCTCTGGCTCGACCAGTCGTTCCACGACCTGTTCGGCCTCGATCGGCGCCTCTCGGCGGCGACGGCGGACCTCTACTACGATCGCATCGCCGAATGCCTCGCCACCGACGCCTACCGTCCCCGCGCCCTCTTCGAGCGCTTCGGCATCGAGGCCATCGCCACGACCGAGGGCGCCCTCGACGACCTGACGTGGCACCGGATGATCGAGGAGAGCGGCTGGAAGGGCCGCGTCGTCACCACCTACCGCCCCGATTCCGTCGTCGACCCCGACTTCGACGGCTTTGCGACCAACCTCCGCCGCTTCGGCGAGGTCACGGGCTGCGACACCCTCTCCTGGGGGGGCTACCTGGAGGCGCACCGCCGCCGCCGCGCCTTCTTCAAGGGGCACGGCGCCACCGCGACCGACCACGGCCACCCGAGCGCCTGCACCGCCGACCTTCCCCCCGCCGAGGCCGAGGCCCTGTTCCAAAAGGTCGCGCGAGGCGGGGCCACCCCCGCCGAGGCCGAGACGTTCCGGGGCCAGATGCTCACCGAGATGGCGCGCATGAGCCTCGACGACGGCCTCGTCATGCAGCTCCATCCGGGTTCGAGGCGCAACCACAGCCCCGCCATGCTCAAGCGCTTCGGCCGCGACAAGGGGTTCGACATCCCGGGACCCACCGACTACGTGGGCGCGCTCAAGCCCCTCCTGGACGCCGTCGGCACCGAGCAGGGATTCACCCTCATCCTCTTCACCCTCGACGAGACCGCCTATTCGCGCGAACTCGCCCCGCTCGCCGGGGTCTACCCCTGCCTCCGGCTCGGCCCCGCGTGGTGGTTCTTCGACAGCCCCGAGGGAATGCGGCGCTTTCGGGAACTGACGACCGAGACGGCGGGCTTCTACAACACGGTGGGCTTCAACGACGACACCCGCGCCTTCCCCTCGATCCCCGCCCGCCACGACGTGGCAAGGCGCGTCGACTGCGGCTACGTGGCCACCCTCGTCGCCGAAGGACGGCTGGACGAGGACGAGGCGCACGACGTGGCGCACGACCTCGCCTACCGTCTCGCCAAGCGGGCCTATCGGCTCTAATCCATCCGCATAAACCAACAGGGAAGGCACCCATGCTCAAGCTCCTCGGCGCCACCGCGCTCGGCCTCGTCCTCGCCGCGAACGGCGCCTTCGCGCAGGACATGGTCCTGCGCTCGGCCGACACCCATCCGGACGGCTACCCCACCGTCGAGGCCGTGAAGTACATGGGCGAACTCCTGAAGGAGCGCACGAAGGGCAGGATCGGCGTCGAGGTCTTCGCCTCGCACCAGCTGGGCGAGGAGAAGGAGACGATCGAGCAGACGCGCTTTGGCGTCATCGACATGAACCGGGTCAACATGGCGCCCTTGAACAACCTCGTGCCCGAGACGATCGTCCCGTCCCTGCCCTACATCTTCAAGTCGAAGGAGCAGATGCGCGAAGTCATGGACGGCGAGATCGGCGACGAGATCCTGAAGGCCTTCGAGCCGCACGACCTGATCGGCCTCGCCTTCTACGATTCCGGCTCGCGCTCGTTCTACAATACCAAGAAGCCGATCACCTCCCCCGACGACCTCAAGGGCATGAAGATCCGCGTCCAGCAGTCGGACCTGTTCATCGACCTGATGAACGCGCTTGGCGCCAACGCCACCCCGATGGCCTACGGCGAGGTCTATTCGGGCCTCCAGACCGGCCTCATCGACGGCGCCGAGAACAACTGGCCCAGCTACGAGTCCTCCAAGCACTACGAGGTCGCCAAGTACTACAGCCTGGACGGCCACTCGATGGCCCCCGAGGTCCTCGTCATGGCGAAGTCCACCTGGGACAACCTCGCGCCCGAGGACCAGAAGATCGTCAGGCAGGCCGCCAAGGACTCGGTCAAGAAGATGCACGAGCTTTGGGACGCCGAAGAAGAGAAGGCGCACCAGATCGTCACGGAGGCCGGCGTCAAGGTCAACGAGGTCGATACCGCCCCCTTCGTCGAGAAGATGCAGCCGATCTACGACAAGTACGCGGGCAGCGGTAACTTGAAGGACATGGTGGCGCGCATTCAAGCGATGAACTGACACGTTTCGCGTCCGCTGGCGCGGGACACGCCCATGCACAGCAGCCTCGCCGCGATCCACCGCGTCTTCTCCGCGCTCGCCACCGTCGCCCTGTGGATCTCGGGCCTCGGCCTCGTCCTGATGACCGCCTTCGTCGCGTGGCAGGTCTGGGGCCGGTTCGTCCTGAACGACAGCCCGAGCTGGACCGAGCCCGCCTCGGTGATGCTGATGGCGTGGTTCATCTTCCTGGGCGCCGCCGTCGGCGTGCGCGAGGGCTACCACCTCGGCTTCGACGTTCTCCTCTACGCCGTGCCGCCCGCCGTCGCGGCGGCGATGAAGTCCCTCAGCGACCTCGTCGTGCTCGCGTTCGGCGTCGGCATGGCGGTCTACGGCTACCAGCTCACCGTCCGCACCTGGGACGCCACCCTGCCCGCCCTGGGGCTGCCGGGGGGATTCGACTACATGCCGCTCGTCGGCGGCGGGGCGCTCGTCGTCCTGTTCTCCCTGGAGCGCCTCGCGCGGCGCTTCGCCGGGCTGGAGAACGCCCCGCCCGAGCCCATGACGGAGGTCTAGGGAATGGCGCTCACCATCCTGTTCGGCAGCTTCGTCCTTCTCCTCCTGATCGGCACGCCGATCGCCTTTTGCCTCGGGGTCGCCTCGTTCACCACCGTCCTCTACCTCGGCATCCCGCCGCTCATCGTCTTCCAGAGGCTGAACGCCGGGATCAGCCCGTTCTCGCTGATGGCGATCCCCTTCTTCATCTACGCCGGCGACCTCATGGTCCGGGGCGGGATCGCGGCCCGGCTGGTCGCGCTGGCCGGCAGCCTCGTCGGCCACTTCCGGGGCGGGCTCGGGCAGGTGAACATCGCCGCGTCCACGCTGTTCGGCGGCATCTCGGGCTCGGCCGTGGCCGACGCGTCCGCGATCGGCGGGCTCATGATCCCGCAGATGCGGGCGCGCGGCTACGGGGTCGACTACGCCGTCAACGTCACCGTGACGAGCGCCGTGATCGCGCTCATGATCCCCCCTTCGCACAACATGATCATCTACTCGATCTCGGCCGGCGGGCAGATCTCGATCGCCGACCTGTTCACCGCCGGCATCCTGCCGGGGCTCCTCCTCGCCATCGGCCTCATGGTCGCCGCCTACGCGGTGGCCCTTCGCCGCGGCTACCCGACCGAGGCCTTCCGGGGGATGCGCGTCGTCGGCACGATGTTCGTCGCCGCCGTGCCCGGCATCGTCCTGATCGGCATCATCTTCGGCGGCGTGCGTTCGGGCGTCTTCACCGCGACCGAGAGTTCGTGCATCGCCATCGTCTACGCCGTCCTCGTCACGCTTCTCATCTACCATTCGATGGGGTTCGGGGACTTCGTCGAGGCGACCTTGGGCGCCGTCAAGACCACGGCGATGGTGCTCCTCGTCATCGGCACGGCGGCGGCGTTCGGCTGGCTGCTCGCCTATCTCCGCGTCCCGGCGCAGATGATCGCCTTCATGCAGTCGCTCACCGACAGCCCGATCGTCATCTTCCTCCTCCTCAACGCCCTCCTCCTCTTCCTCGGCGCCTTCATGGACATGTCGCCGCTCATCATCATCACGACGCCGATCTTCCTCCCCGTCGTCCAGGCCTACGGCATGGATCCGGTCCATTTCGGCGTCGTCCTCGTCCTCAACTTGGGCATCGGCCTCTGCACGCCGCCCGTGGGCTCGGTCCTCTTCGTCGGCTGCGCCGTCGCCGGCATCCCGATCTGGCAGGCGATCCGCACGATCTGGCCCTTCTACGCGGCGGCGATCGTCGTCCTCCTCCTCGTCACCTACATCCCCGGCCTGTCCCTGTGGCTGCCGCAACTGTTCAGGTAAGCCCATGCAGCGCCTCTCGAACGCGACGCTCGACCAAGTCCCCGCCAGCGTCGCCCGCCCCCGCTACGACCGCGCCGCCGTCCGCCCCGGCATCGTCCACCTGGGCGTCGGCGCCTTCCAGCGGGCGCATCAGGCGGTCTACGTCGACGACTGCCTCGCCGGCGACCCGACCTGGGGCATCGTCGGCGCCAGCCTGCGCCGCCCCGACACCCGCGACGCGCTGGCACCCCAGGACGGGCTCTACACCCTTGCCGTCAAGGGCGGGCAGGGCACGGACCACCGCGTCGTCGGCTCGATCCTGGACGTGCTCGTGCTCGGCGAGGACCGGGAACGGCTGCTCGGGCAGATGGCCGACCCCGGAACCCGCATCGTCACCCTCACCGTCACCGAGAAGGGCTACTGCCACGACCCGGCGACGGGCGAGCTTGCGGAAGACCACCCCGACATCCGGGCCGACCTTGCGGCACCCGAAGCCCCCTCCTCCGCCCCCGGTCTCCTCGTCGAGGCCCTGCGCCGCCGCCGCGCCGGGGGCATCCCCCCCTTCACCGTCCTCACCTGCGACAACCTGCCGGCCAACGGCCCGACCGTGCGCCGGATCGTCGCCCGCTTCGCCCACCTGCGCGATCCCGGCCTCGGCCGCTTCGTCGCGGGCGAGGTCGCGTTCCCGGCGACGATGGTCGACCGGATCGTCCCCGCCACCACCGAGGCCGACCGGGCCGAGGTCGACGCGGCGCTGGGCCTCGCCGACGCTTGGCCCGTCGTCACCGAGCCCTTCAGCCAATGGGTCGTCGAGGACCGCTTTCCCCTGGGCCGCCCGCCCCTGGAAAGCGTCGGCGCCGAGATGGTCGGCGCCGTCGAGCCCTACGAGCGGATGAAGCTCCGCCTCCTCAACGGCAGCCACTCGCCGCTCGCCTATCTCGGCTACCTCGCCGGCTTCGAGACCATCGCCGAGACGGTCGCCGTCCCCGCCTTTCGCCGCTTCGCCCACGGCCTCATGACCGACGAGGCGATCCCGACGCTGCGCCTGCCGGAGGCCGACCTCCTCGCCTACCGCGACCGCCTGCTGGAGCGCTTCGCCAACCCCGGCCTGCGCCACCGCACGTGGCAGATCGCCATGGACGGCTCGCAAAAGCTGCCGCAGCGCCTGCTCGGCACCGTCCGCGACCGGATCGAGGCGGGCGCCCCCTTCCCCCACCTCGCCCTCGGCGTCGCCGCCTGGATGCGCTACGCGATGGGCAAGGACGAGAAGGACCGTCCGATCGACGTGCGCGACCCTCTCGCCGAGCGCCTGCGCGCGGTCGCCGACGGGGCGGGCCGCGACCCCGCCCGCCTCGCGGCGGGCTACCTGTCCATCAACGAGATCTTCGGCCCCGACCTCCCCCGGCACGAAGGGTTCAAGGCCGCCGTGGCGGGGCACCTGGGGACACTGCTCGAACGGGGGGCGAAGGCGGCGGTGGAGGCGCTTTGACGCTTCGCGTGCGCTCGCCGCGCGGGCTTCCTTTCCTTTTTCCGTGAGTTTCGCCCCGGTGCTTGTCTCAAGGACCGGGGCGAAACTCATGGAAAAAAGAAAAAGACGCCCCGCGCGGCGGACGCGAAGCGTAATCGCACGCTACAGGATGAACTTCGACAGGTCCCCGCCCTCGAGCAGCTTGCCGACGTGGTCGCCGACGTAGGCCGGGTCGATGACGACGCGCTCGCCGCCGCGGTCGGTGGCGCCGAAGCTGATTTCCTCGACGAGCTTTTCCATCACCGTCTGAAGGCGCCGTGCGCCGATGTTCTCGACGCGGCCGTTCATCTCGTGGGCGAGCGTGGCGATCTCGGCGACGGCGTCGTCGGTGAAGACCAATTCCACGCCCTCGGTCGCCAGGAGGGCCACGTACTGCTTGACGAGGCTGGCCTCGGGCTCGCGGAGGATGCGCTCCAGGTCGGCGCGGGTGAGCGCCTCCAGCTCGACCCGGATCGGCAGGCGGCCCTGGAGTTCGGGCAGCATGTCGGCGGGCTTGCTCAGGTGGAAGGCGCCCGACGTGATGAAGAGGATGTGGTCGGAGTCGACGGCGCCGTGCTTCGTCGTGACCGACGTGCCCTCGATGAGGGGCAGGAGGTCGCGCTGCACGCCTTCCCGGCTCACGTCGCCGCCCATCCGGCCTTCCCTGGCCGTGATCTTGTCGATTTCGTCGATGAAGACGATGCCGTCCTCCTCGGCGAGCTGGATCCCCTCGCGGCGCACCTGGTCCTCGTCGAGGAGCTTGTCGCTCTCCTCCTCCATGAGCCGCTCGAAGCTCTGGTCGATGCGCATCTTCTGGCGCTTCGTGCGCCCGCCCATCGCCTTGCCCAGCATCTCGCCGAGGTTGACCATGCCCATCTGCGCGCCCGGCATGCCTGGGATGTCGAGCATCGCCCCGCCGCCCGGCGCCTCCTTCAGGTCGAGTTCGACCTCGCGTTCGGCAAGCTCGCCGTTTCTTAGCATCCGGCGGAACTTCTCGCGCGTGTCCTTCGTCGCCGACGGTCCCACGAGCGCGTCGAGCACGCGCTCCTCGGCGTTGCGCTCGGCCTGTGCCCCCACCTCCTTGCGCAGCCGGTCGCGGGTCATCTTGATGGCGATCTCGACGAGGTCGCGGACGATGCTCTCCACGTCGCGGCCGACGTAGCCCACTTCCGTGAACTTCGTCGCCTCGACCTTGAGGAACGGGGCCTGCGCCAGCTTCGCCAGCCGCCTTGCGATCTCGGTCTTGCCGCAGCCGGTGGGGCCGATCATCAGGATGTTCTTCGGCAGCACCTCTTCGCGCAGCTGGCCTTCCAGCTGCTGGCGGCGCCAGCGGTTGCGCAGGGCCACCGCGACCGCGCGCTTGGCCGCGTCCTGGCCGACGATGAAGCGGTCCAGTTCGGAGACGATCTCCCTTGGGGTCAGTGCGGTCATCGCGCGTCCAGGCTCTCGATGGTGACGTTCGCGTTCGTGTAGACGCAGATCTCGCCGGCGATGCGCATCGCGCGTTTGGCGATTTCCTCGGCCGGCATGTCCGGAACCTCGATCAGCGCCTTCGCCGCCGCGAGCGCGTAGTTGCCGCCGGAGCCGATGCCGATCAGCCCGTCCTCCGGCTCCAGCACGTCGCCGTTGCCGGTGAGGACGAGCGACGACTCGGCGTCGGCGACGGCCATCATCGCCTCCAGGCGGCGCAGGTAGCGGTCGGTGCGCCAGTCCTTCGCCAGTTCGACGCAGGCGCGCATGAGCTGGCCCGGGTGGCGCTCCAACTTCGCTTCGAGGCGCTCCAGGAGCGTGAAGGCGTCGGCGGTGCTGCCGGCGAAGCCGGCCAGGATCTTGCCGCCGCCGATGCGGCGCACCTTGCGGGCGTTCGCCTTGATGACGGTGTGCTGCAGGCTCACCTGCCCGTCGCCGGCGACGACGACCTGCCCGCCCTTGCGGACCGACAGGATGGTCGTGCCGTGCCAGACGGCGGAATCGTCTGCCATAGGGGCTCCATCCCTCCAACGGCCGGCGTCGCGCCGGCCCGAATTTCGAAGCGGGATGTGGGCAGCCGCCGCCCGCCGTTCAAGCGGACGGGTCCGGAGGCGGTTGGGAGAGGATCTCAGGCGGCGTCCTGCTCGGCGTCGAAGGCGGCGACGGCGTCGGTGAGCCGGCGCAGGGAGAGGACGAGCCCGTCCTCGTCGCGGAGGCGAAAGGCGGTCGCGGCGAGCACCGCCGCCGTGACGATGCCCTCCACCCGCCCCGGCTCCGCCCGCCGCATCCTGGTGGGCAGGCTCTCCAGGGCGTAGAAGCTGGCCGGGGCCTCTTCCAGGCCGTCGCGGTTGTCGTTGACGGGGGTGGGGAACGTCATGGCGGCGGTTCCAGCAGGCTGAGGGGAAGGCCGGTCCCGAAGGGGCCAACGGCCAAGGAACGCATCTTAACTAACGCAATAGTTGAAATCCGGCAACATTCCCGACATTAACTTTAGATGCGAAACGATTGACTTGCCTCGAAAAAACTGCCGAAAATCCCCGCGAATTTTCGTCAACCCCCGAAGCACCCCGCCAGCCCCGCCAGATCGCCCACCGTCCAGCGGGGCGGCAGGTCCGGGTACTCGTCGGGGGCGCCGCCCCGGTTCACCCAGGCCACCTGGAACCCGAACGCGACCGCACCCGCCACGTCCCAGCGATTCGACGAGACGAAGGCGGTGGCATCCGCGGCCACGCCCAACGCCTTCCCGACCAGCGCGTAGACGGCGGGGTCGGGCTTGTAGACCCCCGCCTCCTCGATCGACAGCACGGCGTCGAACCGGTCCGCGATCCCGGCCGCCCTCGCCCCCGCCGCCAGCATCGAGGGCGTGGCGTTGGAGAGGATCGCCAGCCTGAAGCCCCGCCCCTTGAGGCCGTCCAGCGCCGCAGGCACCTCGGGGTAGGCGTCGAGCGCGCCGTAGGCGTCGAGCAGCCCCGCCTCGATTCCCGCGTCCTCGATCCCGTGCGCCGCCAGCGCGTAGCGCAGCGCCGCCCGCGTCACCTCGGCGAAATCGCGGTGGCGCCCCATCAGCGCCCTGGTCCAGGTGTATTGCAACTGCCGCTCCCGCCACAGCGCCGACACCGCCTCCGCCCTGCCGCCGAGCCCGCCCGCGTGCCGCCGCGCCGCCGAATGCACGTCGAACAGGGTGCCGTAGGCGTCGAAGACCACCGCCTCGATGCTCGTCATGGCGCAACCTCCCTCTGGGTGGCGCCGGTATACGCTTCGCGTCCGCCGGCGCCTAATCGATAGCGCGGCCGCGATCGAAGAACGACTTGCTTTTCAGCACTTTGCGGTCGGCGAGCGTCGCCAGGAAGGCGAGGCGGAAGGCGTCCTCGTCGAGTTCCGACTTCACGAGCTGGTAGTGAATGCGCGGGTGGCGCTCGATGCTCGCCTGCACGTCGTCCTCGCTGCCGGAGAGGACCATGAGGGGCACTTTTACCGGCACTTCGTTGAGGAAGCGGGTCGAGGTGTCGGAGAAGGCGTCGGGCAAGTTGAGGTCGACGATGGCGATGTCGTAGACCGTATCGACGAGCTTGCGCTTCGCCTCCTCCAGCGTCGTCGCGTGGTCGACGACGATGGCGTCGTCGATGTTCTCGATCAGCCGGCGCAGGATCCGGGCGAACATCACGTCGTCCTCCAGGAGGAGGGCGTGGAGGAACGCCTTGTCCGTCTTGCGCTTGAGCGTTTCGCCGGGGAACGGGTCGGGCATGGCGATGACCGGAAGTTTCGGTTCGTTCGTTGATAGCAACTTAAAGTAGATAAGGCAACCGTCCGTCGCCGCGGGGTCCCCCGCTTCCGTCTGGCCGGGCGGCGGCGAAGCGGCTAGGGTCCGCCCCGAACCCTCACGCGTCCTGGGAGATCCCCCTTGCCGGAGCCGACACGGCACCTGCGCCCCGGCTCGGCCGGATTCGTGGCGCTCATCGCCGGCATCATCACGATGACGGCGGCGTCGATCGACATGAACCTGCCGGCGATCCCGGCGACGGCGGTCGACCTCGGCGTCGAGCCCGAGGTGGCGCAGCTCACCGTCTCGTTCTTCTTCCTGGGCTTCGCCCTGGCGCAGGCGGTGGCCGGCCCCCTGTCCGACCGCTTCGGCCGCCGCCCCGTCCTCCTCTGGGGCATGGCGGGCTACCTCGTCGCCACCGTCGGCTGCCTCATGGCGCCCTCAATCGAAGCCCTTCTCGTCATGCGCGCCCTTCAGGGCCTTTTCGCAGCAAGCGGCCCCGTCCTCGGCCGCGCCGTCGTCCGCGACCTGTTCGAGGGGCCCGAGATGGCCCGGATCATGTCGTTCACGATGGCGGCCTTCATCCTGGCGCCGATGATCGCGCCCTCGGTCGGCGCCCTCCTTCTGGGACTGGGCTCCTGGCGCTGGATCTTCGGCTTTCTCCTCGTCTACGTCGCCCTCCTCCTCGCCCTCACGTGGCGCCTGTTCGACGAGAGCCTCGCCCGCCCCGACCCCGCCGCCCTGCGGCCGAGCCGGATCGCGCAAGGCTGGCGGATCGTCCTCACGAGCCGCCCCTCCCTCGTCTACGGCGCCGTCACCTGCTTCACGATGGCGATGCTCCTCATCTACCTTGCGACGGCAGCGCCCCTGTTCATGGTGACGATGGGCCTCTCCGCCGGGGGATTCGGCGTCCTCTTCGCCCTCGTCGCCGCCTGCGCCGCGATCGGCAGCCTCGGCAACGCGAGGCTGGTGCGCCGCTTCTCCCTGGAGGCCATCGTCCGCTTCGCCCTCCTCCTGACGCTGGCCGCGATCCTGGGTGGCCTCGCCGTCCAGGTCCTCGGGCTCGCCAGCCCCGTCACGCTGGGCTTCGTCTTCGGCGCCTTCTTCCTCTCGTTCAGCCTCACCGTCTCCAACGCCACCACGCTCGCGCTTGCCCCGCACGGCGGCATGGTCGGCGCCGCGTCCTCGGTGATCGGCGTCGTCCAGAGCCTCGCCGCCGCCGCCATCTCCGCCGCCGTCGGCCTCGCCTTCGACGGCACCGCCCTGCCCGCCCTCCTCGCCATGCTCGTGCTCGTCGTCTTGAGCCTCGGGGCGTTGCGCCTGGGCGGCAGGGCAAGGGCGGCGGCGACGGCCTGAATACGGTTCGCATCCGCCGGCGCGGGGCGTCTTACAGCGGTATGTTCCCGTGCTTGCGCCAGGGCCTCTCGCTCGTCTTCGTCTTGAGCCAGCGAAGCGAGCGCCCGATGCGCCGCCTCGTGCCGTGGGGCATGATCACGTCGTCGATGAACCCCCGGCTCGCCGCGACGAAGGGGTTGGCGAAGCGCTCGCGGTATTCTTCCGTGCGCGCCTCGATCTTAGCGGGGTCGCCCGCGTCGGCGCGGAAGATGATCTCGACGGCGCCCTTCGGCCCCATGACGGCGATCTCGGCCGTGGGCCACGCGAAGTTCACGTCGCCCTTGAGGTGCTTGGAACTCATCACGTCGTAGGCGCCGCC
>JAGRGG010000146.1 GCA_020445645.1 Geminicoccaceae bacterium
CGCCGCTCCACCGTCCCCATCGGGCCGCCTCCTCGCCATCCCCCACGTCAACCCCCAACCCGCCGCCGAAGGGCAAAAACCTCCCGGACGGGCGTTGAGGAGCGACGAGGGGGCGGAACGCCTCGTCGCCGAGGCCGACCTTACCGACTATGATTTCGCGCGGATGGTGCCGATGCGCTTCGCGTTTAAGCGCAAGGACAGGACGGTGAGCCTGTGCCTGTCGGAGGAGTTGTCGATCGCCACGAAGGCGGCAGCCAGGGCTGGTGTGCCGTATCAACGCTTCATGCATCACGCCATTGAGCAAGCAGCTATGGTGGGGAAAGCTGGGCTAAAGGGTTAATTTTGTATCGTGTCCCCGAAACCCCCATATCGTGTCCCCGAAACCCCCAAGCCTCGATCCGGCAACCGTGTTCAGGCGGCGCTGAGAAAGGCGTAGGGGGCCGTCCCTGAGTATGGCGATGCGCGCGTGCCGGCTGTCGAGCGGGTCGAAGAGGTCGGGGTGACGCTTGGCGATAGCGACGCCAAGGTGGCAAGGGCCTGGGATCATGTGGCCTGTTCCCGGTGCCGCGAGGGCTTCTGCTCCAGCCCCGTGCAACCGTTCGGGTTGATGCGAAAGCGGGCGGGGGTCCAAGTGCGGCTCACGGCCTTGTGACCGGGGTCCTGACGGCCTCCCGTCCGTCACGCACCATGCCACGACCGCGACGCACGGGCGTCCAGTCGGCGCCGCGCGAAAGTCGCCCGCGAACGGCTCGGCAGTTGGAGCCGTTAGGCCCCGGATCGGGTGCGGGGCACGAGGCGGAGGTGGGGCCGCTTCAGGCCTTTTTCTCCCGCCCATGAAGCCCGGACGGCCGAAGCCGTTTTTCCGGAGCCGCCTCGGCCCCCCTGCGACCGCTCCCGCTCCTTGAACCGTCGTCACCGCTGGCTTTGCCCTAGAGGGCGCTGCTTTCAAGCCATGCCCGGCGCTCCGGAGAATCCCGCCGTCACCTTGCCGACGGACTTGATCGGGAGCTTGGAGGTTCCGACCGCCGAGCCGTTCGTCGGGGACTTTCGCGGGGCGGCCGTCAGGCCCCGCATCGAGTCGGAAGCGTGACGGCGGGAAGGGTGGCGCTTGGGTCGGCGGGGCGAATGTCGCGGCAGATGCCGGTCCCTGGCGCCTCGCGGAAAGCCCTCACCCCCTTGACCGCAACGCGATCGAGGGGGTGAAGGTGCCCCAACCCGCCCCGAACCTTTGAAACCACGAACCTCGATGGCGCAGCGCGTCCCCGAAACGCCGAGGATGGAAAGAGAAACCGGCTTGCGGCGCGGACCCTGCGCCGATCGACGCGGAACGTGCGGTGGCGCGAGCCTTTCCTAGCCGCTTCCAAGCCCGCCTTGGCAACGTCGGCCGCCGTCCTCTAGGCTGGGGGCATTCGGCGGGGGCGGGAAGCGGGCATGGCGACGGTGAATTGGGGCATGGTGGGGGCGGTGGCCGCGGTCGTGGCCCTGTTCGGCCTGCCGATCGCCGTGCTGGGGCTGGTGCCGTACACGGAACGGCGACTCGCCAAGGACCCGAAAGCGCTCGCCCGCGCCCGCGACCTGATCCTGCAAGAAGACGCCAATGAATGGAGCCGCTACCGCCGCTGGCTGGGCGGAGGGCTGGACTTCCTCGACCGGCACATGGACGCCCGCCTCTGGCACCCGAAGGGGCTCGGCGTCTGCCTCACCCTGGCGCTGGCCTATACCGGGCTGTTCCTCCTGGTCGGCTGGCTCTTCGGCGGGGCGGTGCGGCTGGGGGATCAGGTCATCGCCGAGAGCGGCAACGTGCCTTGGTACGGCCGTCTGCTCCTGGTGCTGGCCCTCGTGCCGCTCGCGGTCGCCGTCGGCCTGACCATCCGTCACAGCGAGCGGATCGACGCGCGGCTGGCGGGCTGGATCGCGGTTCCGCACGAACGCCTTGAGGTACGGGACAAGCGCCTGCCGCGCCTCGTGCTGGGCTCGGCCTACGCCGCTTTCGGCTTCGCTTTGCTCACTTGGACAACCGACTTCTCCTTGCTCGCCCGACTAGGATTGGCGGTCTTTTCAGGAATTCATGGAGCCGTAGCCGTAGCCGTAGCCGTAGCCGTAGGCGGAGCCGGAGCCGTAGGCGGAGCCGGAGCCGGAGCCGGAGCCGTAGGCGGAGCCGGAGCCATAGCCGTAGGCGGAGCCGGAGCCATAGCCGTAGGCGGAGCCGGAGCCGTAGTCGGAGCCGGAGCCGTAGTCGGAGCGTTAGGACTTTTCGATCTTGTGGCCCCTTGGCCAGGTGTCAACGCCGCTGCTCCAGCTCTTCTGGTCCTGTTCTTCTTCCTGTTCCCGTTCGCCAACGCCCTGCTCGACTGGCTGTCGTGGATCGTGAGCCGGTGGCTCGGCCGGCGCTTGCAGCGGGTCAACGAAGCGTCTTCCAATGCCCACGGCGGCATCCGCCGTTGGGGCGTCTTCCTCCGCCACGCCGGCGCCGACCTCGCCGCCGCCGTGGCCCTGCTCTGGCTGCTGGCCTGGACCATCCCGCTCACGGTCGACCTCTACAACGGCCTCTACGTTCGGCTCGGCCGGCCGGAACCCCTGCCGCTGCGGGGCTATCTGTGCGCCGCCGCCAAGGCACCCTGGACGGACGGGCTGTGGATCATCCTGATGCTGGTCTCGACACTGGTGCCGACGGCGTGGCATCTGGCGGCCCTGGTGATGAGCCCGATCGCCTACCGGCTGCGGCCGTCGGGGCCGCTCGCCCTGGACGCGCTGACGGCCGGGCGCGGGCCCGTGCCCATGGAATTCGCGCCCGGTCTCGCCGAGCCCGTACCCGACTACGAGACCGAGACGAACGCCCGCGACGCCGCCATCCACCGCCTCGCGTACTACCTCGTCGTCACCCGTCCCTTCGCGTGGTTCGTCGGCGGGGTGGCGGGCGCGGGCCTGATCGGGCTCGTGGTCTGGGGGTTCTACCTCTTCACCGGCTCGCTGCCGGCGCTCATGCTGTGGGACGCCTACGGCATCGCGCCCGATGCCTGTCCGGGCGGCGGGGTTCTGGTGTGACGCGGCTTTAGGGCGGCCGCAGTTAGGCCCCGGATCAAGTCCGGGGCACGCGGTTGGGGGGCGGCGCTTCGGTTTCGGGGGATGGGGTGCGTGTTGCGCCGCAAGGACCCTCACCCCAGCCCTCTCCCCGAGGGAGAGGGGGCACGAGGCGGAAGCGCAAGCAACCGCGTTCCGGCTTCGACTCCTGCCCCCTCTCCCTCGGGGAGAGGGTTGGGGTGAGGGTCTTCCTAAAAGACGGAAAAGAGAAAAAGGCCCCGCGCCGGCGGACGCGAGGCGTGATCCTTACTTCACCTTCACGTAGGACCCCGGCGCGTCCTCGATGGCCTTCAGCCCGCCCTCGCCGGGGGTGCGGGCGGGGACGAGGGGGCCGGCCTTGGCGCGGTTCCAGGCGGCCCAGTCGTTCCACCAGGACCCCGGGTGCGCCGTGGCGCCGTTCAGCCATTCGTCGGGTTCGGGGGGCAGGTCGTCGTTGGTCCAGTAGCCGTACTTGGTCGATTCGGCGGGGTTGACGACGCCGGCGATGTGGCCGGAGCCGGCGAGGACGAAGCGCTTGTCGTCGCCCTTGAAGATCTGGGTCGAGGCGTAGGTGCTCTTCCAGGGTGCGATGTGGTCCTCCCTGGTCGAGACCCAGTAGACGGGCAGCTTGATCTTCGTGAGGTCGATGGGCGTGTTGCAGAGCGTGACGGCGCCGGGCTTGATCAACGCGTTCTCGTGGTAGCACTTGCGGAGGTAGAAGCTGTGCATCGCCGCCGGCATCCGGGTGCTGTCGGAGTTCCAGTAGAGGAGGTCGAAGGGGAACGGGTCCTTGCCGAGGAGGTAGTTGTTGATGACGAACGACCAGATGAGGTCGTTGGCGCGGAGCATGTTGAAGGTGAGCGCCATCTCGCGGCCCTCGAGGAAGCCCCGCTTGTTCATCTGCTCCTCCATCGACGAGAGCTGCTGCTCGTCGATGAAGACGCCGAGTTCGCCCGGCTCCTTGAAGTCGAGAAGGGTGGTGAAGAAGGTGGCGGCCTTGATCCGGCTGTCCTTCTTCTGGACCATGTAGGAGAGCGTCGAGGAGAGGAGCGTGCCGCCGAGGCAGTAGCCGATCGCGGTGATGTCCTTCTCGCCCGTCGCCTTCTCGATCTGGTCGAGGGCGTCGAGCGGGCCTTCCAGCATGTAGTCCTCGAAGGACTTGCCTGCCAGCGAGGCGTCGGGGTTGACCCAGGAGCAGATGAAGACGGTGAAGCCCTGGTCGACGCAGAACTTGATGAAGCTGTTCTTGGGCTGGAGGTCCAGGATGTAGAACTTGTTGATCCAGGGCGGCAGGATGAGGAGCGGCCTTCTGCTCACCTTCTCGGTCGAGGGCGCGTACTGGACAAGCTGCATGAGGTCGTTCTGGTAGACGACCTTGCCCGGCGTGAGCGCGATGTTCCTGCCGACCTCGAAGGCGTCGAGGTCGGTCATCCGCACCTGGAGCTGGCCCTGGCCGCGCTCCATGTCGTGCAGCATGTTCTTCAGGCCGCGCAGCAGGTTCTCGCCGCGGGTTTCCAGGGTGGCGCGCAGCACCTCGGGGTTGGTCATGACGAAGTTGGAGGGCGCCAGCGCGTCGACGAACTGGCGGGTGTAGAAGGCGGCCTTCGCCCGCTCCTTCGGGTCGAGCCCGCGTTCCTGGGCCACCTGCTCGGTGACGAAGCGCGACTGGAGCAGGTAGGACTGCTTGATGAAG
>JAGRGG010000018.1 GCA_020445645.1 Geminicoccaceae bacterium
ATCAGCACGCTCACCTTGATCTCGGAGGTGGCGATCGCCTGGATGTTGATGCCCCTGTCGGAGAGCGTCCGGAACATCTGGTGGGCGACGCCCGCGTGGCTGCGCATCCCGACGCCGATGACCGAGACCTTGGCCACGTCGCTGTCGCCGACGACGCTGGTGAAGCCGATCCTCTCCTTGTGGCGCTCCAGGACGGCGAGCGCCCTGGCAAGCTCGGCCCGGCTCACGGTGAAGGTGAGGTTGGCGCTCCTGCCGTCGCGGCTCACCGACTGGACGATCATGTCGACGTTGATGCTGTTCTCGGCCAAGGGGCCGAAGATCGACGCCGCGACGCCCGGGCGGTCGTTCACCTGCTGCACGGTGATGCGGGCCTCGTCGCGGCTGTAGGCGATGCCGGTCACGATCTGGGTTTCCACGATCTCGTCCTCGTCGACGACAAGCGTGCCCGGCCTGTCCTCGAAGGAAGACAGCACCTGAACGGGCACGTGGTGCTGCATGGCGATGGCGACCGAGCGCGTCTGGAGCACCTTGGCGCCGAGCGACGCCATCTCCAGCATCTCCTCGTAGGCGATGCGCTCGATCTTGCGCGCCTTGGCCGTGATGCGGGGGTCGGTCGTGTAGACGCCGTCCACGTCGGTGAAGATGTCGCAGCGCGCCGCCTTCAAGGCCGCCGCCAGCGCCACGGCGGAGGTGTCGGAGCCGCCGCGCCCGAGCGTCGTCACCCGGCCGTCCGGGGCCAGCCCCTGGAAGCCCGCGACGACCGCGACCTTGCCCGCGTCCAGGGCCGCCATGACGGGGGCGGGGTCGACGTGAAGGATGCTCGCCTTGCCGTGCGCGGCGTCGGTCCGAAAGCCCGCCTGCCAGCCGAGGAAGGACCGCGCCTTCACCCCGATCGTCTGGAGCGCGATGGCGAGGAGGCCGATCGTCACCTGCTCGCCGGAGGCCACGATCTGGTCGTACTCGGCGGGGTCGAACCCGGCGGGGTCGAGGGCGTTGACGTAGCCGACGAGCTGGTTCGTCGTGCCGGCCATCGCCGAGACGACGACGCACACCCGCTGGCCCGCCTCGACGCCCCGCTTGACGCGGGCGGCGACGGCCTGGATGCGCTCTGGATCGGCGACCGATGTGCCGCCATATTTCTGCACGACGAGGGTCACGGGCGGTAGTCCTTGATGCCTGCGCGGAACGCCCCGCGCCGGGGCGGGTTCCGGGCGGGGACGTGGCGCGCCCGCGATGCGGGGGGACGGGCACGGTTCTAGCGACCGGGGGTTGGATGGGCAAGAACGAGCGAACCTACGAGGACGGTGCGGTCGACGCCGACGAGGTCGACCGCTTCGACGCCATCGCCGCCGAATGGTGGGACGAGAAGGGGCCGATGCGGCCTTTGCACCGGATGAACCCCGTCCGCCTCGCCTTCATCCAAGGGGCGCTCGCGGCCCGCCCCGACCGACCGCCCCCCGACCGACCGCCCGAAGCGACGCTCGACGGTCTCGACCTCCTCGACGTCGGCTGCGGCGCCGGGCTGCTCGCCGAGCCCCTGGCCCGTCTGGGGGCGTCCGTCACCGGCATCGACCCCTCCGAGCGCGCGATCGAGGCGGCGCGGCGCCACGCGGAAGCCGGCGGGCTCGACGTCCGCTACCGCCCCGCCACGGCGGGGCAGCTCCTCGACGAGGGCCTGCGCTTCGACGCCGTCACCGCGCTCGAAGTCATCGAGCACGTCCCCGACCCCGAGGGCTTCGCCTACGAGCTGGCGAGCCTCCTGCGACCGGGGGGCGTCCTCGTTCTCTCGACCCTGAACCGCACCCCTTCCAGCTTCGCCAAGGCGATCGTGGGCGCCGAGTACGCCCTTCGCTGGCTGCCGCGCGGCACCCACGACTGGCGGCGCTTCCTGAAGCCCTCCGAGGCGGCGCGCCTGTTGCGGATGCAGGGGCTCGACGTGTTCGACCTCGCCGGCATCGGCTACGATCCGGGCCGGGACCGCTTCGCGCTCTCGAAGAACCGGGATACGAACTACATCCTGGCGGCACGGAAGGTAGGGTAGCGTCGTTACGCTTCGCGTCCGCTGGCGCGGGGCGTGTCTTTGTCCTCGCGCGACATTGGGCGTCGCGCGTTCGCGCGCCCCAAAAGCCCAGAGCACCTATCCCTCCCGGACGACGTTTCGCAGGAGGGTGGACGATGCTCAGGGAAGTACGGCGCGGCGGACGTGGGGCGCGGCGGGCGGAGCGCCTGTCGACGGTGGTGCGGTCCCTGCCGACCCTGGAGCGGAAGATCCCCCTCTACGAGGTGCTGGGCGAGGAGCAGCTCGAGCGGGTCCATAGGGCCTCCCTGATGATCCTGGAGGAGGTCGGGATCGACTTCCGCGACCCCGAATCGCTCGCCATCTGGAAGGACAAGGGCGCCGACGTCCAGGGCGAGCGGGTGCACATCCCGCCGGAACTCGTCATGGAGCTGGTCGCCAAGACCCCTTCCTCGTTCGACCTCGTCGGCCGCAACCCCGAGCGGTCGGTCGTCGTCGGCGGGAACAAGACGGTGTTCGCCACGAATTACGGCTCGCCCTTCGTGCGGATGTTCGACGGCGAGCGGCGCTACGGCACCCTTGAGGATCTCGCCGTCTTCCACAAGCTCGCCTACATGGCGCCCGCCCTTCACATCACGGGCGCCGTCACCTGCGAACCCACCGACATACCCATTCCCAAGCGCCATCTGCACATCACGAAGAGCGCCATCGTCCACTCCGACAAGCCGATCATGGGGCCGGTGACGGCCCCGGAGCGGGCCGAGGACGCGGTGAAGATGGTCCGCATGGTCTACGGCGAGGATGTCGTCGCCAACAACTGCGTCATGGTCTCGCTCGTCAACGCCAACACGCCGCTCGTCTGGGACGAGACGATGCTGGGTGCCTTGAAGGTCTACGCGCGGGCGGGGCAGGCGATGATCCTAGCCCCCTTCACGATGGCGGGCGCCAACACCCCGGCCTCGGCGGTGGCGACGGTGGCCGAACTCAACGCCGAGGCGCTGGCGGGGCTCGCCTTCGCCCAGGCGGTCAACCCCGGCGTGCCCATGATCTACGGCAACTTCCTCGCCACCGTGTCGATGCGTTCCGGCGCGCCGATGGCAGGCACGTCCGAGACGGCGCTCATGAACTTCATGATCGGGCAGCTCGCCCGCAAGTACGACGTGCCGTGGCGCTCGTCGGGCATGTTGACCGGCTCCAAGGTCTGCGACGCTCAGGCCGGCTACGAGAGCGCGTTCAACATGCTGCCGATCCTGCTCGCCGGCTGCAACTACGTCATGCATACGGCCGGCTGGTCCGAGGCGGGGCTGACGGCGAACCTCGCCAAGTTCATGATCGACGCCGAGCAGATGGAGATGCTCTACAAGCTGGCGCAGGGGCCGCAGATGGGCGACTTCGACGAGGCGGTGGCGACGATCAAGGGCGTCGGCCCCGGTGGGCACTTCCTCGGCACCGACCACACCCAGGCGCACTTCAAGGACGCCTTCTTCTCCAGCGAGCTTGCCGACAACAACTCCTTCGAGCAGTGGCAGGCGGAAGGGGCAAAGGACATGAACGCGCGCGGCATCGAGGCGGCGCGGCGCGCGCTCGACAGCTACGAGGCGCCGCCGATCGACCCCGGCATCGTCGAGGCCCTGGACGCCTACATCGCCGAGCGCGAGGCCGTGCTGCCGAACAGCCTGGAATAGAAGGCCTGAGTGGTCCATCTGCTGTCCCCACAACCCGTCAGGGAAGGCGGAGGAAGGCCCCATGCTGCTCGGCATCGACGTCGGCACGTCCGGCACCAAGGCCCTCGTGGTCGACGCGAAGGGCGCGATCAGGGCGCGCGCCCTGGAGAGCTACCCCTTCGCCATCCCCCGCCCCGGCTGGGCCGAGCAGGATCCGGAACTCTGGTGGGAAGCGGCGCGGCGCACCGTCCGCGCCGTGCTGGCCGAGGTCGACGCGGGCACGATCCGGGCCGTCGGCCTGTCGGGGCAGATGCACGGCCTCGTCGCCTTGGACGCCGCGAAGGCGGTCATCCGGCCCGCGATCCTGTGGAACGACCAGCGCCCGCGCGCCGAGGTCGAGGAGATCCTGGAGCGCGTCGGCGGGCTGGACGCCCTGCTCGCGCTCACCAACAACGCCATGCTGACGGGCTACACGGCGCCGAAGATCCTCTGGCTCAAGGCGCACGAGCCCGAATCCTTCGCCCGCCTGCGCCACGTCCTGAACCCGAAGGACTGGCTGCGGCTGAAGCTCACCGGCGAGCTTGCGACCGACGTGTCGGAGGCGTCCGGAACGGGGCTGTTCGACGTGAGGCGGCGCGACTGGTCGAAGCCGCTCCTCGATCGGCTCGACCTTGCCTTGGACCTCCTCCCGCCCGCCTGCGAATCGCACGAGGTCACGGGGTATCTGAGTGCCGAGGCCGCCGCCGACCTCGGCCTGCCGCCCGGCATCCCCGTCACCGGCGGCGGCGGCGACGCCGTCATCCAGACCTCCGGCACCGGCATTCTGAAGGAGGGCGTCGCGCAGACGATCATCGGCACGGCCGGGATCGCCGCCGCTGCGCTCACCGCCTGCCCCGACAACGAGGGCGGGCGGCTCCAGCTCTTCTGCAACAACGCGCCCGGCACGTGGCACGCGATGGGGGTGGCGCAGTCGGCAGGCGCCGGCTTCGCCTGGACGCGGCGCCTCCTCGGCCTCGAGGGCGAGAGCTTCGAAGCTCTCACCGCGATGGCGGGCGGGGTGGCGCCGGGCGGCGAGGGGCTGATCTTCCTGCCCTACCTCCAGGGCGAGCGCTGCCCGCACCCCGACCCCGACGCGCGCGGCGTCCTCCTCGGCCTCACCCTCCACCACGGGCGGGCGCACGTCGTCCGCGCCGTCATGGAGGGCGTCGTCATGGCGATCGCCGACATGCTGGCGCTCATGCGCCCCCTGGGCCTCGTCTTCGAGCAAATGCGGGCGTCCGGCGGCGGCGCCGCCTCGCCTCTCTGGCGACAGATCCAGGCCGACGTGCTCGGCGTCGAGGTCGTGACGATGGCCGGCGCCGCCGAAGGCGGGGCCTACGGCGCCGCGCTCACGGCCGGGGTCGGGATCGGCGTCTGGCCTTCGCTCGCCGCCGCCTCGGCGGGCCTGCCGGTCGTCACCCGCACCGAGCCGATAGCGGCGAACCTGCCGGTCTACGCCGAGCGGTTCGCCCACTACCAGACGCTCTACCCGAAGCTCGCCCCCGACATGCACCGCCTCGCGCAAGGGGCTTAATGCGGGCCTCCCCTCCCCCGCCCGTGACGCTGGAGAGCTTCGCGCCCGGCATCAAGGCCGCCGTCGTCGGCGCCTCCGGAGGCATCGGCCGTGCCCTTGTCGCCGCTCTTGCGGGCTGCGGTCGGGTCGGCCGGATCCTGGCACTCTCACGCAGGAAAGAGCCGGCCGGAGACAAAGTGCTGACGCATCCGATCGACGTCGAGGACGAGGGCTCGATCGCCCGCGCGGCGGCGTTCGCCAAGGAGAGGTGCGGCGGGCTCGACCTCGTCATCGTGGCGAGCGGCCTCCTCCACGCCCCGGACCTGCGCCCCGAACGCGCGCTCCGCCAGACGACGCCGGAGGCTTACGCCCGGCTGTTCGCCGTCAACGCGACCGGCCCCGCCCTCGTCGCCAAGCACTTCGTCGGCCTCCTGCCGAACGACCGCAAGGCCGCCTTCGCCGCCGTCTCGGCCCGCGTCGGCAGCATCGGGGACAACCGCCTCGGCGGCTGGCACGCCTACCGGGCGTCCAAGGCCGCCCTCAACATGCTCCTGCGCTGCATCGCCATCGAGACTGCGAGGCAGCGGCCGCAGGCGCTCGTCCTCGGCCTCCACCCCGGCACCACCGACACCGCGCTTTCCGAACCCTTCCAGGCGAACGTCCCCGAAGGCAGGCTGTTCGACCCCGCCTTCACGGCGGCGTCCCTCCTCGGGGTTGTCGACCGCCTCGGACCCGAGGCTTCGGGCGGGCTCTACGCCTATGACGGGAGCCGGATTCCGTTCTAAAGGGGATGAATACGCTTCGCGTACCTACGCCGCCTCGACGGCTTCCACCTTCGCCCGTGCAACGGCGACCAGCCGCTCCAGCCGCTCGCGCTCCAGGTCGCCCGGCGACTTGGCGTCGGCCAAGTCCTCCTCGGCGTCCTTCAGGTCCTGCCGCGCCTTTTCGGCGCTCATCTCGTCGAGCGGCTGGGCCGCTTCGGCCAATACGATGAGGCCCTTCGGGTTCACTTCGGCAAAGCCGCCGGCGACGAAGACGCGGCGGTCGACGCGGTCGCCCTCGTAGATGCTGATGACGCCGGGGCGGAGGAGGGAGACGACGGGGGCGTGCTCGGCAAGCACGCCGAAATCGCCGTCCTCGCCGGGCAGCACGACCATGTCGGCCTCGACGCTGGCGAGGAGGCGCTCGGGCGCGACCAGCTCGAAGGTCAGCTTGTCGGCCATCGTCAGGCGGCCTTCTGCGCCAGCGACTTCGCCTTCTCGACCGCCTCGTCGATGCCGCCGACCATGTAGAACGCGGCCTCGGGCAGGTCGTCGTAGTCGCCGTTGACGATGCCCTTGAAGCCCTTGATCGTCTCCTCGACGGGGACGAGCTTGCCGGGGGATCCTGTGAACACTTCCGCGACGAAGAAGGGCTGCGAGAGGAAGCGCTGGATCTTGCGGGCGCGCG
>JAGRGG010000147.1 GCA_020445645.1 Geminicoccaceae bacterium
GGTGCAGGGGGCATCCCCCCCCCCCTCGTCGCTCCCCGGGTGGGGAAAATCAGCGGATGGCAGACGAAGAAGAGAGAAGAAAAGCCCCGCGCAGCGGACGCGAAGCGTATCCTGTCTATATCCCCCGCCAAGGACACGCCAGCCGGGGACCCCCGCCATGCCAGAAGCCGCCCTTCAGCCGCGCCCCGCGCTCGTGCCGCCGCGCCCCCGGCCCGCCGTGGCGCTCCTGCCCGCGCCTTTGCTGCTCCCCTTCCTGCGCCGCAACGTGCTCCAGACCTGGGGCGAACCCGCCTACCGCGAGCGGGTCGTGCAGCGGCCGTTCCTCGGGCGGCAGAGCGTGCTCCTGAACGACCTGGGCGGCGTGCGCCGGGTCCTCGTCGACAACCACCAGAACTACGGCCGCACCGCGACGACCGACCGCCTGCTCCGCCCGATGATCGGGGAGGGGCTGTTCCTCGCCGAGGGGGACGCCTGGAAGCGCCAGCGGCGCTTGGCGGCACCGAGCTTCGCGCCGCGCGCGATGGACATCGTGGCCGCCGAGACGATGCGGGGCATGGACCGGCTCCTGGACGGCTTCGCCGGCAAGCCGCAGGTGGCAATCAACCTGCTCTCGCTCGTCCAGAACCTGACGCTCGACATCGCCGGCCGCGTCCTGTTCAGCCAGACGATGGCGGGCTTCGGGCCGGGCCTGCGCCGCCTGATCGAATCCTACGGCCGCGCCCATGCCCGGCCGACCCCCCTCGACTTCATGCTGCCGCACGGCTGGTCGTCGCTGAAGGACCGCCAGCGCGAGCGCTTCGCCCGGACGTGGCGCGACTACATCGACACGATCATCGAGGCGAGGGCCGCGACCCCGCCGGCCAACCCGCCGCGCGACCTCTTCGACACCCTGGCCCTCGCCCGCGACGCCGAAGGGGGTGGCCTGTCGCGCGAGGAGATGCGCGACCAGATCGCCACCTTCATCATCGCCGGCCACGAGACCACGGCGCTCACCCTGTTCTGGTCGCTCTACCTTCTCGCCCTCGACAAGGACGCGCAGGCCCGCGTCGCCGGGGAGGCGGCCCTCCTCGATGATGCCTCTCCCGAGGCCGTCCTCGTCGAGCGCCTGCCGTTCACGAAGGCCGTCGTCCAGGAGGCGCTCCGTCTCTACCCCGTCGCCTTCACGATCGTCCGCGAGGCGAAGGGGCCGGACGAGGTCGCGGGCGTCGCCATCGAGAAGGGCGCCCTCGTCGTCGCCGCCCCCTGGATCCTCCACCGCCACAAGGCCTACTGGGAGGAGCCGCACGCCTTCAGGCCCGAGCGCTTCCTGCCGGGCGCCCCGCCGCCCGAACGCTTCGCCTACCTGCCCTTCGGCGCCGGCCCCAGGGTCTGCATCGGCGCCCAGTTCGCGCTCATCGAGGCGACCCTCGTCCTCGCCCGCCTCGTCCGCGCCTGCGACGTGGGCCTCGTCGGCCGGCGCGTCGTCATGCCGGTCGGCGTCGTCACGATCTACCCGGACAAGGCGCCGCCGTTCCGCCTGACGCCCCGGGGGGGATGACGCGAAGCGTCTAGAACCCGATCCCGACCCCGACGCCGCTGCTCACCCGCCCGCCGCTCGAGATGCCGACCCCGACGCGCGGCCAGACGCGGTAGCCGTCGTAGGGCTCGTAGTCGTCGGGGAAGATCGCCCGCGCCGCGACGGCGATCGTCTCGAGGCGCGTCTCCTCGTCGGCGGCCGGCGTCTCGTTCGCCGCCGCCGCGACGAGGCTGCCCTCGTCGCAGTAGCCGAGCGTGACGGCGCCGGGGGCCGGCGTCTCGGCCTCCTTGCTGTCGCAAAGACCCCGGTTCGCGGCGCCGAAGCGGGCGACGAGGTGGGGGCCGCGCGGCGCCGCCATCGTCGTCAGCTCGGTGCCGACCCCGTAGATCCCCTTCCCGAGCGCGTCGAGCACGGCCCCTTCGGCCGGCGCCTCCGGCCCCTCGATCACGACCGGCACCGGCCCCGCCTGCGCGAGGTCGCGCAGGCCGCGCCGCGAGGCCACCGGCTCGCTGCCGGTGAGCAGCCCCACGTCCGGTCCGCCGCCGCAGCCCGCGACGAGGAGGAGCGCGGCGAGCGCCACCCTTCGGCCGACCGTTACCCCCATGATGTTCTCCGTTACGCAATGCGTGTAGTCTCGTGGCACGTTAACACCTTCTTTGCCGCGCGCCAGTAGGATGCGCGCCTAGAAAGGTTCGGGGTACGTTCCCCGGACGGACCACGAAAGGCCCGTTTCCATGCAAGAGCCCCCCGTGCGCATCGGCGTCGTCGGCACCGGCTTCGTCGCCCGGCACTTCTGCCTCGAACTCGCCCACCGCAAGGGGTATCGCCTCGGCAAGGTCCTCACCCGCCGCCCCTTGGGCGCCTGCGGCGAATGGCCTTTCAAGGGGGCGCTCACCAACTCCTTGAACGAGCTGATCGACGGCTGCGACATCGTCTTCGAGTGCACGGGCGACGTGCGCCACGCCACCGAGACGGTCGAGGCGGCGGTCGCGGCGGGTCGCCCCGTCATGACCTTGAACCCCGAGTTCCACGTCACGACCGGCAGCCACTTCGTCGGCAAGGGCTTCGTCACCGAGGCCGACGGCGACCAGCCCGGCTGTCAGGCGAGCCTCTACGAGGAATGCGTGGCGATGGGCTTCGAGCCCCTCGTGCTGGGCAACATCAAGGGCTTCCTCAATCGCCACCCGAACCCGGACGAGATGGCGTTCTGGGCGAAGAAGCAGGGCATCAGCCTTGCGATGGTCACGTCCTTCACCGACGGCACCAAGCTCCAGGTCGAGCAGGCGCTGGTCGGCAACTACTTCGGCTTCGACATCGCCAAGGAGGAGCTTGCCGGCCCCGAGTGCGACGAGATCAAGGAAACCGGCAACGTCCTGGGCGCCGTCGCCGAGGCGCACGGCCGGCCGATCGCCGACTACGTGCTCTCGCGCAAGCTGCCGCACGGCGTCTTCGTCGTCGGCCGCCACAAGCCCGAGCAGCAGGCCGCGCTCACCTACCTGAAGATGGGCGAGGGGCCGTACTACACCGTCTTGCGCCCGAACATCTTCGTCCACCTCGAACCCTTCAAGACCCTGGAGCGGATCGTCAAGCAGAAGACCCCCCTCCTCCACAACTCGGCCAAGCCGCACATCGGCGTCGCCGCCGTCGCCAAGCGCGACCTGAAGCCGGGCGAGCGGGTCGAGCGCGGCTGCGGCAGCTTCGACATGCGGGGCATCTGCGTCCGGATCAAGGACCACCCTGGCCACCTGCCGATCTGCCTCGCCGACGACGTGGTCCTGAAGCGCCCCGTCCAGAAGGACGCGATCCTCTCCCTCGACGACGTGGACCTGCCGGCGACCCGCGCCCTGGAACTCTGGCAAGGCGTCGAGCGGGCCGCGCTCGCCGAACCCAAGGCCGCCTGAACCCGGGCTCTCCCGGATGACCGGCGCTTCCCCCGACCGGGGAGGCGCCGGTTCCCGGCGCCCCGGGCTTCGCGCCCACCGGGCGACGCCTCCTCGAAAGGTCGCGGACTGCGCACCGGCGGACGCGGAGCGCCTTTTCCAAGGCAACCCTCGCCGCCGGCCCAGCCGTCGTGGTAGGATGATCGTCCGCTGCCACGACCCGCCGACGAAGGTCCGCCGGATGATCGCCGTCGCCCCTCAAAAGCCGCACGAACGAACCCGGGGCTGGATGGGGCCGAACGCCACGCCTTGAGCGTGGCCGAACGAACCCGAGCAAAGGGCGGGGCCGGCACGAACCAACCCGTCCCCGGCGGGCGGGCACCCCCGATGGGTTTTGCGAAACGAACCCAAGGTGGGGGGTGCCTGCGACGACGCGTGACCGAGGTGGGTCGCTTGCGGGGCCGGAAACGCTGTGTTATCCCCGGTTCCGCCTTGTCAGGGGGGCGGCGCCGCGCGCCGGGACGGCGCCCCTTGCCGAGGCCGCGTCCACAACGCCGAGGAAACGATCCGTGCCCGCGACGAACGCCCAGGCGTCAGGCTTGGCCCAGCGCTACGCCAAGGCCCTCTTCGAGTTGGCCCAGGAGGGGAAGGCGCTGGACGCCGTCCTGGCCGACCTCGACCGTCTGGACGCCGCGATCGACGAGAGCGACGATCTGGCGACGCTCATCAAGAACCCCGTCCTTTCCCGCGAAGAGCAGGAGCAGGGTATCCTCGCCGTCGCCGAGCGGATGGGGGTGGGCGAACTCACGCGGCGTTTTTTGGGCGTGCTCGCCCAGAAGCGCCGCCTCTACGCCCTGCCCGACGTGGCGAAGAGCTTTCGCGCCATGCTCGCCGAGAGCAGGGGCGAGGTCACGGCCGAGGTGGTCTCGGCGCAGCCGCTCACCGACGAGCAGCAGGGCGCGCTGAAGGGGTCGATCGAGCGCTACGTCGGCCGCAACGTGTCGATGCAGACCCGCGTCGACGGCGGCCTTCTTGGCGGGCTCGTCGTCCAGGTCGGCTCGCGGATGCTGGATGCGTCCTTGAAGACCAAGCTGCAGCAGCTTGAGCAGTCCATGAGGGGGATGGGTTGATGGATATCCGCGCGGCCGAGATCTCGGCGATCCTGAAGGAGCAGATCGCCAACTTCGGCGCCGACACCGAGATCGCCGAGGTGGGGCAGGTGCTCTCGGTGGGCGACGGGATCGCCCGCGCCTACGGGCTCGACGAGGTCCAGGCCGGCGAGATGGTCGAGTTCGAGGACGGCACCAAGGGCATGGCCCTCAACCTCGAGACCGACAACGTCGGCATCGTCGTCTTCGGCGACGACCGCCACATCAAGGAAGGCTCGACCGTCCGCCGGACGAAGTCGATCGTCGACGTGCCGGTCGGCAAGGGCCTCCTCGGCCGCGTCGTCGATGCCCTTGGCAACCCGATCGACGGCCGCGGCCCGATCGAGAGCGCCGAGCGCCGCCTCGTCGACGTGAAGGCGCCCGGCATCATGCCGAGAAAGTCGGTGCACGAGCCGATGCAGACGGGCCTGAAGGCCGTCGACGCCCTGATCCCGATCGGCCGCGGCCAGC
>JAGRGG010000148.1 GCA_020445645.1 Geminicoccaceae bacterium
GGTCGACACCTGGGCGACGGTGGGCTCGTGCGCGCAGATCGGGAAGAACTGCCACATTTCGGGGGGTGCCGGGATCGGCGGCGTCCTGGAGCCGCTCCAGGCCGCCCCCGTCATCGTCGAGGACGGCTGCTTCGTCGGCGCCCGCGCCGAGGTCGCGGAAGGGGTCCGGGTCGGAGAAGGGTCGGTGCTGTCGATGGGGGTCTACCTCGGCGCGTCCACGAAGATCGTCGACCGGGCGACGGGCGAGACGTTCATGGGCGAGGTGCCGCCCTACTCGGTCGTGGTCCCGGGCGCGCTGCCCGGCAAGGCCTTCCCGAACGGCGACCCCGGCCCGTCGCTCTACTGCGCCGTCATCGTGAAGCGGGTCGACGCCCGGACCCGCGCCAAGACCTCGATCAACGAGCTTCTGCGGACGTGACCATCGACCCCGTCGCCCTCGCCCAGGACCTCGTCCGCCGCCGGAGCGTCACGCCCGTGGACGATGGCGCGCAGGACGTGCTGGCGGACGCCCTCGTCGGCGCGGGCTTCGCCGTCGAGCGGCTCGCCTTCGGGGACGCCCCCGTCCACAACCTGTTCGCAACGATAGGGGGCGCGGGCGGCGGCGACGGGCCGCACCTCGCGCTCAGCGGCCACACCGACGTGGTGCCGCCCGGCCCCCTCGACGCCTGGACGGTCGACCCCTTCGCGGGCGAGGTCCGGGACGGGATGCTCTGGGGGCGGGGCGCCTCCGACATGAAGTCGGGCGTCGCGGCGCTGGCCGCCGCCGCCGCCCGCTTCGTCGGGCGCCACGGCCCCCCGAAGGGCCGCCTCTCGCTCCTCGTCACCGGCGACGAGGAAGGCCCGTCGGTCGACGGCTCCGCCCGTCTCATCGACTGGGCGCACGGGCAGGGGCACCGCTTCGACGCCTGCCTCGTCGGCGAGCCCACCTGCCCCGAACGCCTCGGCGACGCGGCGAAGATCGGCCGGCGGGGCTCGTTCACGGGGCACCTGACGGCGAACGGCGTCCAGGGCCACGTCGCCTACCCAGCCCTCGTCGACAACGCGGCGCACCGCATGGCGCGGCTCGTGAACGCCTTGAGCGGGGAACCGCTCGACGGCGGCACCGACCACTTCGGCCCCTCGACGCTCCAGGTGACGACGATCGACACCGGCAACCCCACCCACAACCTCGTGCCCGGCCGGGTGCGGGCGACGTTCAACGTCCGCTTCAACGACCTCTGGACGCCGGCCTCGCTGGAGGCGCACCTCCGGGAACGCCTCGACCGGGTCGGGGGTTACGACCTCGTGACCCACGATTCGGCCCCCGCCTTCCTCACCGAACCCGGCCCTCTGAGCGCGATGCTCCAGGACGCGGCGGAGGCGGTGACGGGGCTCCGCCCCGCCCTCAACACGACGGGCGGCACTTCGGACGCACGCTTCTTCGCCCCGCACTGCCCGATCGTCGAGTTCGGCCTCGTCAACGCCACCATCCATCAAGTCGACGAGCGCGTGGCGGTCGCCGACATCGCGACCCTGGCCGGCGTCTACCTCGCCTTCATCGAGCGCTTCTTCGGGCAGGGTTCATGACCTGGACGTGGTTCGCGGCGCAGATCGAGGCGGCCCTTCGCCTGCTCCGCCGCGAGCCGGACGCGATCACCGGCTTCGACCTCAGCGTCGACGGCTTCTGGCGCTCGTTCGTCGCGGCGCTCGTCTGCCTGCCGGGGTTCTTCCTCCTCTCCCCGCCGAACGACCCCGGCTTCTCCTGGCCGAGCGAGACGCTGGGCTACGTCGTCGGCTGGCTCGTCTTCCCCCTCGTCATGGTGCCCCTCAGCCGCTCGCTCGGCAAAGGCGAGCGCTACGTGCCGCTCGTCGTCGCCATCAACTGGGGCGCCGTCCTCCAGATGGCGGCCTTCGTCACCGCCGTCACCCTGTCCCGCCTCCTGCCGCAGCCGCTCGGCGCCCTCCTCGTCCTCGGCACGACCGTCGTCGTCGTCCTCTACGAATGGCACATCGTCCGCTCGGCGCTCGCCACGACGGCCGGGATCGCGGCGGCGCTCACCGCCCTCGACCTGGGGCTCGGGATCGCCGTCGAGCGGGCGTTCTCGGGCTAGCGCTGGTACACGCTTCGCGTCCGCCGGCACGGGGCCGACGGATGAAAAAGAGGGGAAAAAGCCCCCCGCAGCGGACGCGAAGCGTGTTCCCCCGCCCCCGCCTCCGCTATAGATCCCCTCGTGCAAAGGCGCTTGACGCCGACAATCATGATGAGGGGGTTCTTTCGATGCAGCGTCGCAAGTTCGTCACCAAGGCCGCCGCCGGCGGCATCGCCGCCGGGGCGGTCGCCGCCTCCGGCCTGCCGAAGCCGGCGATCGCGCAGACGATGCCCGAGATCAAGTGGCGCATGACGTCGAGCTTCCCGGAGTCGCTCGACACGCTCTACGGCGCGGGCGAGGTGTTCGCCAAGGCCGTCTCGGACATGACCGACGGCAAGTTCCAGATCCAGGTCTTCGCGGCGGGCGAGATCGTCCCGGGCCTCCAGGCGGCGGACGCCGTCATCAACAACACGGTCGAGGCCTGCCACACCGCCTCCTACTACTTCGTCGGCAAGGACCCCACCTTCGCCCTCGGCTGCACCGTGCCGTTCGGCATGAACTACCGCGGCATGAACGCTTGGCTGAAGGCCGGCGGCATGGACCTGATGAACGAGTTCTACAAGACGTTCGACCTCTACGGCATCGTCTGCGGCAACTCGGGCTGCCAGATGGGCGGCTGGTTCAGGAAGGAGATCAAGACCGTCGACGACCTGAAGGGCCTGAAGTTCCGCATCGCCGGCCTGGCCGGGCAGATGATGCAGAAGGTCGGCGTCGTGCCGCAGCAGATCGCGGGCGGCGACATCTACCCCGCGCTCGAGAAGGGCACGATCGACGCCGCCGAGTGGATCGGCCCCTACGACGACGAGA
>JAGRGG010000149.1 GCA_020445645.1 Geminicoccaceae bacterium
CGCGCGAACACGGGTTCGCGCGGACCGCCCGACCCGTCGAAACGGGACCCTTTCAGGCCCGGCACCTGCGGGCGCGAAGCGTGATCCTCACGCCTCCTCCCAGTCCGGCGAATGCCCTTCCACCTCGACCATCCGCCCCGCGCGCGTGCCGAGCCCGCTTATCGCCGTCATGTCGGCGTCGTCGAGGGCGAAGTCGAACACGTCGAAGTTCTCGGCAACGCGCGCCGGGTTCGAGGTGCGCGGGATGGCGATCACCCCCGGCTGCTGGATCAGCCAGCGCAGCGTGACCTGCGCCGGGGTCTTGCCGTGCCTGTCAGCGACCCCTTTGATGACCGGGTCGTCGACCACCTTGCCGCGCGCGAGCGGGCAATAGGCGGTAAGCGCGAGGTACTTCGCCCGCATCCACTGGAGGAGCCGGCTCTGGTCGAGGAAGGGGTGGTACTCGACTTGGTTCGTCGCCAGCTGCGCCCGGCTCACCGTCTGCGCCGCCTCGACCATGGGGGCCGTGAAGTTGCTGACGCCGATGAGGCGGGTCAGCCCCATGTCCTTCACGTCGTTGAGCGCCTCGATCGTGTCCTGGAGCGGCACGTCCGGGCTCGGCCAATGGAGGAGGAGGAGGTCGACCCGGTCGAGCCCCAATCTGTGCAGCCGGTCGGCGGCGGCGTGCTTCAGCTTGGCGGGGGCGAAGTTGTCGGGCCAGATTTTCGTCGTCAGGAACACCTCGTCGCGCCGGAGGCCGCTCCCCTGGATCGCCGCCCCGACCTCGGCCTCGTTGCCGTAGGCTTCGGCCGTGTCGACGTGCCGGTAGCCCACCTCCAATGCCCGCTCGACCAGCCGCCGGCAGGCGTCGCCCTCCAGCTGCCACGTCCCGAAGCCCAGTGCCGGGATCCGCGCGCCCGCCGCTTCCACGTACTCCATGCTCGGTCTCCTCTCGTTCTCAAGTCCGGCATTAGCTATAAGCCCCCCGGACCCCGACGAGCCCCGGAACGCATTTTGATGCCCACGATCGACCCCGCCCAGCGCCTCGCCCTCGCCACCGCCGTCGCCGTCGAGGCCGGCGCCCTTGCCCTTCGCTACTTCCGGAACCTGGAACGGCTCGCCGTCGAGCACAAAGGCGCCCAGGACCTGGTCAGCGAGGCCGACCGCGCCGTCGAGCGCCTGATCCGCGCCCGCTTAAGCGAACTCTGCCGGGGCGAGCCCGTGCTCGGCGAGGAGGGCGGCGCCGACCCCGGCGACCTCGCCGCAGGCTGCTGGGTCGTCGACCCGATCGACGGCACGTGGTGCTTTCTGAACGGCATCCGCTCCTGGTGCGTCTCGATCGCCTACGCCCGGCGGGGCCGGATCGAGGCCGGCGTCGTCGTCGACCCCTGCGCCGGCGAGGTCTTCCAGGCCCGAAGCGGCGGCGGCGCCCGCCTCGACGGCCGCCCGATCCGGGTGAAGGACGCGGCCCGGCTCGACGAGGGTTCCCTCAGCGTCGGCTGCTCGCGGCGCACCTCGCCCGAGGAGATCGCCCCCCTCATCGACGCCCTCCTCCGCCGGGACGGCCTCTACCACCGCCACGGCTCCGGCGCGCTGGGCCTCGCCTGGACCGCCTGCGGCCGCCTCATCGGCTACGTCGAGCCCCACATGCACCCCTGGGACTGCCTCGCGGGGCTCCTCCTCGTCGAGGAGGCCGGCGGCTGGACCAACGACTTCCTCGCGGGTGACGGCCTCACCGAAGGCAACCCCGTGCTGGCGGGCGGGCACCGGCTGAAGCCGCACCTCCTGGCGCTGACGGAACATTGGGGCGGGCGGCGGGTGGGGAGTTAGGAGGCGGCTCGGGAAGCATCGCCGCGGCTGATTCTAGCGATCATCAATCAGTGACTTAATGACTTTTCGGCAGGCTACCATGCCAAATTTTTAGCATGATACCCATTTCATAGCAAATTTGCAGTTGCCAAAACATTTTGCATCAGCGCAGTGTCATCCCGACGGATTCGATGAACGGGGACGGGACGTGCCGCACAGGCTTCAGGACGGCGAGCGTTACACAGGCCAGATGGCCCTGCTCAGGCGCTTCAACCTGAGGCTTCCAGAGCCCGTTCGCATAACGATTGTCGGTGCGGTGCAGCAACGAACCAATGAAGCCAATGGACGGGTCGTCGAGCGCCTTCGGCAACGTTCCAGCTACGAAGACGATCCGCTGGGCGATCTGCGGTTCGCCCTTCGTTACGAGCCCATCGACCTTGCCATTCTTCAAGCCGCCTTGCGGGCAATGGGGTCGGCGCGGATCGTCGAATGGGTCCTTGCCAAGCCCAACAGCATCTACGCGCGTCGGGCTTGGTTCTTCTTCGAGTGGCTGACCGGCGAGCGTCTCGACCTGCCGGACGCGCGCACGACCGCCGGCGTCGGTCCGGCGCTCGACCCCAAGCGCCACGTCGTGACGCCCGGAACCCTCTCGCCCCGCCACCGCATCGTCGACAACCTCCTGGGCACGCCGGACCTCTGCCCCGTCGTGCGCCGCACGCCGCGCCTGGAGGAATGGGGCCGAATCAGGATGGAGGACCGGTTGCAGGCCCTGATCGCGGGCTGCGACCCGGCGCTGCTGGCGCGCGCCGTCAACTATCTCTACACCAAGGAGACCCGCTCCTCCTTCGAGATCGAGCGCGAGACGCCCTCGCTCGACCGCGCCAGACGCTTCGTCGAGGCGCTCCGCCACCCCCAGGACCTCGACCTTGCCAGCGAGGCGGACTTCGTCGCTTTACAAAAGACCATCGTCGACCCGCGCTACGCGGCCAAAGGCTGGCGCGACTTCCAGAACTTCGTCGGCGGCATGGCCGGGGGCTACCGCCCCGAAGTCGACTGCGTCTTCCCGAAGCCGGAGGACGTGCCGGGCCTGATGCGGGGGCTGGCCAGGCTGGCGGGGCGCGTCGCCGGCAACCAGATCGAGCCGGTGGTCGCGGCGGCGCTGGTGGCGTTCGCCTTCGTCTTCATCCACCCCTTCGAGGACGGCAACGGGCGCATTCACCGCTTCCTGATCCACCACGTCCTGACCAGCTCGGGCCTGACCCCGCGGGGCATCCTCTTTCCCGTCTCGGCCTGCATGGTGCGTAATCGCCGGGCCTACGACGCGGCGCTGGAGAGCGTGTCGAACCGGCTCATGCCGTTCGTGGCGTACCGCTGGACCGAGGGCGATCAGGGCGACGTCGTGGTGGAGAACGACACCCTGCCGCTCTACCGCTTCTTCGACGCCACCGCGCTCGCCGAGTACCTCTACGGCTGCGTCGACGAGACCATCCAAAAGGACTTCATCGACGAGCTGGCTTTCCTCACGGTCTTCGATCGCGTGATGGCGGCCCTGAAGGAGCGGGTGGACATGCCGGACCGCCGGGCCGGGCGATTCATTCAGTTCTGCCTGCAGAACGGGGGCCGCCTGTCGAAGGCCAAGCGGGGCGCGTTTTCCGAGCTCACCGACGCCGAGGTGGCCGACCTGGAAGAGGTCGTCCGAGCGGCATCGGCCGGCACCGGGCCTGCGACGGAACGATCCAACCGGGCGTAGGCCCGACCGCGCCCCTTAGCGCGCCCCCGCCCCCGCCCCCGCGTAGTCCGACGCGTCCTCCGGGATGAACACCTCCAGCGCGTGGCGGACGACCTCGAAGCGGGCCGGGGTCGTGCCCTTGATCTCGCCGTCGGCGGAGATCTCGATCGGCTTCTCCGTCTCAACGGCAAACATGGGGCCTTCGAGGGCGAGGATGCCGTCGCGGTGGCGGAGGCGGCCGAGGAAGAAGCCGGGTGCTTGGCGGAGCAGATAGAGGAACGGGCGGGGCTCGACGCTGTAGAGATGGAGGAGGCCGTCCCAGATCTCCGCCTCCTCGTCGATGACGAGCATCCCGCCATACGAGCGGCCGTTGCCGACGGCGAGCTGGAGCGCCTTGCGGCGCCACGTCCGCCCGTCGGCGGCGGTGATCGTCACCCTGAAGGGCTTGCGCTCGTGGAACGCCTTCACCCCCTCCAGCCAGTAGCCGAGGCGGCCGAGGCGGCGCTTCGTCTCGCCCTTAAGCCGCCGCGAAAGCATCGAGGTGAGGCCCATGCTGGCGACGTTGAGGAAGGGAGTCCTGCCGTCGATGAGCCCCACGTCGATCGCGCGCCTGCGCCCCGCGGCGACCGCCGCCGCCGCCTCGACGGGATCGAGCGGCAGGCCGAGGCTGCGGGCGAGGTCGTTCGCCGTGCCGAGCGGCAGCACGCCGAGCGGCTTCCTTAGCTCCAGAAGGAGCGGCAGCTGTTCGCTGATCGTGCCGTCGCCGCCGCCGATGACGATCGCGTCCGCCCCGTCCGCGTGGCGGCGCAGGAAGTCGCCGGACGCCTTGGGCGAGCCCGTGTCGCACTCGACGAGTTCCATCCCCTCCGAGGCGAGCGTCCCGCGGATCCGCGCCGCCACCTCGCCCTGGCCCTGGCGGGCGTTCGGGTTGATGAGGCAAAGGGCGCGGCGCGGCTTCGCCCGGACGTCCCGTCCCGCCGCGAGGGCGTTCCCCCCGCCCACGGCGTCAGACCGCCGCCGGACATACGCACCTGTCCGGCGCCTCGGCGTTGCCGTTGAGCAGGTGGCCGGCGCGGCGCGCCTTGGTTTCCAGGTAGAAGCGGTTGTGGCTGTTGGCGAGAAAGGCGTGCGGCACCCGCTCCGTCACCCGGACCCCGTGCCGGGCGAGCGCGTCGAGCTTGTCGGGGTTGTTGGTGAGCAGCCGGACCCGCTCGATGCCGAGGCGCTCCAGCATGACGGCGGCGGCGAGGAAGTCGCGCTCGTCGGGCTCGAACCCCAGGTGGGTGTTGGCGTCGACCGTGTCGACCCCCTCGTCCTGGAGCCGGTAGGCGCGCAGCTTGTTGGCGAGCCCGATCCCCCGCCCCTCCTGGGCGAGGTAGAGGAGCACCCCGGACCCCTCCGCCGCCATCCGGCGGAGCGCCCCCTTCAACTGCTGGCCGCAGTCGCAGCGCAGCGAGCCGAACACGTCGCCCGTGAAGCATTCCGAGTGCAGGCGGCACAGGGGCGCCCCCGTCGCCTCGGGTTCACCGACGAGGATCACGTGATGCTGCGGCCCGCCGAGGCGCGAGCGGAAGGTGACGAAGCGGGTGTCGCCCACCTCCTTCAAGGGTACGTGCGCCTCGCTCACCGGCAGGAGCGACCGGGCGGCGGCTTGTTCGTGCGCCTCCACCGCCGCCGCCGTGACGCCCGCCCGCACGGGCAGGCCTGGTACCGCCGCGTCGAGGGCGAGCACCGCCGGCAGGAGGCCGACGCACTTCGCAAGGAGGAGCAGCGCCGCCTCGGCCCCGTTCGCCGGCCGGACCGGGAGCCCCCCGACCCCTCCCGGCGGGTCGGCGGCGGTCGGGTCGGCGAGCGCGCGCAGCGTCGCCGGCGTCGCGCCCCCCGGCAAGGCGAGGGCGAAGGCGGCGCCCGGTGCCGCGGGCGCGGCGTCGAGGGCGGCGAGGCGGCGGCGGGTGAGGAGGAGGCGCACGCCCCGCCCGTGCGCGAGGACGTGCGCCGTTTCGTCGTCGGTCAGGACTTCAGGCGCGCAGCCCACGGCGAACGCGCCGCCCCCCTCGACGGCGACGCCAAGCCCGCCGAGCAGGATCTTGCCGGCGGCCGCCGCCTCGACGAAGCGCCAGTGCCGTTGGTTCTGATCGCGCATGGGCACCCCTTCCACGGCCTGCGGCCGGTTCGCGCTTTCCCCCTGCCGCCGGAGCGGTTCCGCCCTATGTGGCATCCTGCCCATCCTTTCGCTAGGGGCGAGCGGGCGCCGGCGCCCGCGGGGACGGCCGCCCCGGGCCGCTCATGGGGGAAACGACGCGAACGATGGCCGAGACCGCCGCCACATGCCGCGCCTACTGGGCGACGGCACCCTTCGAGGGCGAGTTGCGCGAAGCCCCTCTGCCCCCGCCCGGACGCGGCGAGGCCCGGGTGCGGACCCGGTTTTCCGGGGTCAGCCGGGGCACGGAAGCCCTCGTCGCCAGGGGGGACGTGCCGCCCGGCGAGGCGATGCGGATGCGCTGCCCCTTCCAGGCGGGCGCCTTTCCCTTCCCCGTCAAGTACGGCTACGCCGCCGTCGGCACCGTCGAGGCCGGGCCGGACGACCTTTTGGGCTGCACCGTCTTCTGCCTCCACCCGCACCAGGACCGCTTCGTCGTCCCGGCCGACGCCCTTCGCCCGCTCCCCAAAGGATTGCCCCCCGGCCGGGCCGTCCTCGCCCCCAACATGGAAACCGCGCTCAACGCCGTCTGGGACGCCGGCATCGGCCCCGGCGAGCGGGTCGCCGTATTGGGCGCCGGCGTCGTCGGCCTCCTCGTCGCCCACCTCGCCGCCGCCATCCCCGGCACCGAACTCTACCTCGCCGACCCCGACATGGGCAAGGCGGGCGCAGCGGCGGTGCTCGGCCTCCGCCTCTCATCCCCGGCCGACCTCGACGGCCTGGAGGCCGACCGGGTGCTCGACTGCACGGGCAGCCCCGAAGCTCCCGCCCAGGCCCTCGCCCTCGCCGGCTTCGAGGCCGAGATCACCCTCGTCGGCTGGCTCGGCACCGCCGCAGCCTCCCTCCCCCTCGGCGGCGCCTTCCACGGCAGGCGCCTTGCTCTCCGCGCCTCGCAGGTCGGCGCCGTCTCCCCCGGCCGCCGCCCCCGCTGGGACCACGCCCGGCGCCTCGACAAGGCGCTGGACCTTCTCCTCGACCCCAGGCTCGACGCGCTGATCAGCGGCGAAACCCCCTTCGCCGCCCTGCCCGAAACGATGCCCCGCCTCGTCAGGAACGCGAGCGGCGTCCTGTGCCACCGGATCGTTTACGCCTAGACCGTGTTTTCGAGGCTATGTGCGGATGGCGGCGAGGCGGGCGAAGGCGAGACGGCTGGCGGCCGGGTTGTCGAAGCGGGTAGCGGGGCGACGGTATTTCTTGGACCCGCCGCTCGCTGACGTTGAAAGCGTCGCTTTCAACCACCCGTGCAGGTTCGCCAGCCCATGGGCCGGGGCCTCCGCCCGCTTGCGACCTATGGGATGACGGCGGTGATGCGGTGCCGGCGCAGGCAGGCTCGGATCGGCCCGCCGGCATGGCCCTTGTCGGCGAGCAGCGCCGCGGGCCGCACACAGGGACGCCCCCGCCCGGGTCGTCGCACCGCACCTTGAGGCATCGGTTCGAGAACAGCGCCCTGCTCGTGCCGTTCGCTCGAGGTCAAGGCGAAGGCGATCGGCCGGCCTTGTCGGTCGCGGCGCGGGTGGAGCCTGCCGCCGATGAGCAGCATCGCCTCTCACCCGCGACTGCGGCCAAGCAAGGGCTTGGTCTTGCCGCCCCGCGTTGCGGCCAAGCCAGAACCCGCCGCCAAAGGCCGCTTTTGGTCCAGCGGCAAGACTGTGTCGCCACCGTCTGCCACGGCCCAAAGCGTGCGAATGGATCGTATCAGGGCGCGCCCCGTGTGCGGCCGCTGCGGCGGCAAGAGCGGCTCCAGCCGCACCCACGCGCATCCGTCAAGCCGTGGCGTCTCATGGTAGTGTCTCAGTTTGAAATACCACGCTGAACTTTTTCCCATTCGCCCACCAGCGCCAGAAGGTCGGCCATCTCCCGCAGCCGCTTCTCGATACCCGCCGCCATCGCGGGCGAGATGCCGCCAAGGCTTTTGTGCTGGCGAACGAAATTGTAGAACGTGAAGTAGAGCGCCAGCGAGTGGCAGTGGTTTTCCAGCTTCTTGCTGAAGGCATTGGTGAGCCGGGTGAAGCGGCGGTTGCCCATGCGAAGGCTCAGGTTGCTGCGCTCGACGTAGCTTGTGCTGATGTGCGCTTCGTCCGGGCTGCCCTCGATCCTGCGCTTGCGGGTACCGGTGCATTCGGAAGGGCTGTATTTCCGCTCGTGCCCCTTGGTGCCGGTCGGCTCGCCGTAGAGCTTCACCAGCATGGCGTAATCAACGTCGGCGCCGAACGCCTCCCCTACGGCTTCAAGGTACGGCTTGTGCCCATCCGTTGTTAGCTGGACGCGCGTGCTAAGGCGGTCCCGAAGATCGTCCATAAGGGTCAGAGCGTATGCTGCCCGGCCGCCGGTGCCCTTGGCTGAACCTTGAAGGCCGGCTTCGAACGCCCGCGCGTGAAAATCGCTGATTCCAGGTCAACGTAACCCGGTGTCGACGGCGACCGTTTCGATCAGCCCCCGTAGTTCCTCTAGGTAGGGCGTGGCGTCCACGCGCGTCGCGCTCGTAATGGAACGCTGGCCGCACGTGATGCCGTCTTCCCGCCCCCTTCTCGCTCCTTGCAGGCAAGGCGCCCATCTGCAAATAGGATGACATCGAGAGGGGGGGGGACGGGGCCGGTTGTTGAAGACGCGCCTTGCTGTCAGTTCTGATAGTATTTCCCATAAGTGCCAGCATAGGTGCCGCTGTCGGCGTAGCCGTATTGGGCGTGGCGCTTGATGTTGACGCGGGAGAGGATCACGCCGGCGAGATCGCCGCCGGCGTCCTCGACCTGACGGATGCCGGCCATCGCCATCTTGCGCGGCGTCTCCTCCCAGCGGACGACGTAGACGGTCCTATCGACCTGTCCTGCCAGGATGAGGCTGTCGGAGACGGCGCCGACGGGTGGGCTGTCGATGATGACGAGGTCGTAGTCGCGGCGGACCTCGTCGAGCAGGCGGCGCATTGCATCGGAGCGGAAGAGGTCCGGCGGGCTGACGGGGGCGATGCCGGCCGGGACGAAGCGGCAGCCCGATTTCTCGTCGACGCGCACGGCCTCGGCAAGGGTAAGGTCGCCGTAGAGAACGTCAGCAAGCCCTTTCGTGTTGGCGCAGCGCACGACGTCGTGCAGGCGGGGGCGCCGCAGGTCGGCGTCGATGAGGAGAGTGCGCAGCCCCGACTTCGCCGATTGGCGAGCGAGCGAGGCCGAGAGCAGCGACTTGCCCTCGACCGGCACCGAGGACGTCACGAGGACGGTGCGGGTCGTACGCTCGCGGTCGGAGAGGAAGATCGAGGTGCGGATCCGTTGCACGGCCTCGGCGAAGGCGGAGACCGGCTTTTGCAGGATGTACTCTTCCACCGTCATGCCGCGCGTGTCGCGCCGGGATAAGTCGGGGACGAGGGCCAGCGCCCGCAGGCTCAAGGCCCCCTGGACCTCCTCGGCGCTGCGGAAGCCGAACCCGCTCGTCCAGCGTTCGACGATGAAGACGAGAATACCGCCCAGGACGAGGGAGCCGCCGAACGCGAGGATGACGATCAGCTTCTTGTTGGGCCAGGAGGGATCGACTGGAGCCGTCGCCGCCGACAGGATGGTGGCATCTGCCTGCTGGAGGTTCTGGGTCTCCGTAACTTCGCGCAACCGGGCGAGGAAGCTCTCGTAGAGGCTCCTGGCGCTCGTGGCCTCGCGCTCAAGGTCGCGCAACTCGACCGAGGCCACCTCCTGCCCCTGGGCCTGCCCTTGCAGGCCGAAGGCCTGTCGCGCCAGCTCGCGCTCGCGGGCCCGCGCCACCTCGACCTCGTTGCTGAGATCCTGAACGATCCGTTCGACTTCGCCGATCATCTTGCCGCGCACGTTGCGAATCTGGGCCTTCAAATTGATCATCTGCGGGTGGCGCTCGCCGTAGACGTTCTGCAACTCCGAAAACTGCCGCGACAGTTCGCTCTCGTCGGTGCGAAGCTGGAGGAGGAGGGGCGAGGTCAGCACGTTGGCGGCGGCGCCGACGCCGCCCGACGAGCGCATCAGGCCCTGGACCTGATTGAAGCGGGCCTCGGCCTCGGCCCGTGCCGCCTGGGCACCGGTGAGTTGGGTGTTGATCTGGGCCAACTGCTGCTGGAGAGGGTCGACCCGGCTCCCGGACGTGAGGCCGCGCGCGTTCTGGAAGTCGACGATGCGCTTGTCGGCGGCGACGACCTTGTCGCGCATCTCGGCGACGCGGGCCGCGAGCCACTCGGTCGCCTTCTGCGCCGAGGCGTACTTGCCCTCAAGTTGGCTGACCAAGTAGGTTTCGCTGACGGCGTTGGCGACGCGGGCAGCCTTGCGCGGATCCTCGGCGCTGAAGCGTACTTGCAGGACGTAGGAGCGGCTTACCTGCTCGACCGAAAGGTTGGCCTGGAAGGCCTGGACCGTGCGCAGGCGCGCGGCACCCGCGGGATCGACACGCTCGGCTACGGCAAGTTCCGCCGCCGCATCGGCCTGCGCGTCTCCGTAGAGAAAAGCCACGACAGGGGCCGGCACATAGGTCATCCAGTCGATCTTCTGCCAGAACGGCCGGTGCTCGGGATCGAGCCGGGCGTTGAATTCCGGATCTTCCATGAGGTTGAGCTCGTCGACCATCCGGCCAGCGAACGCCTGCGACTCCAGGAGCTCGATCTCGCTCTCGATCGTTGGCGCATCTGCCTCAAAGGTCCCGCCGATCCCGGGCAGGTCGATGATCTTCGCCTCGCTCGGCTGGATGCGGATGAGGGTTTCGGCGCGGTAGAGGGGCGTCGTCGTCATGGCGTAGGCGACGCCGAACCCGGTGCCAAGCGCCACGACGGCAGCGAGCAGGAGCTTGCGCCGCCAGAGCGCCCGCAGGAGGGCGCGCGGGTCAAGCTCGTCGGACGCCACGGCCTCGGGCTCGGCGCCGCCGGCGAATCGGGTGATCTGTCTTGCCATCGCTCATCAATCCCTTGCTCGATGCGCCAAGAGGCCACGGAAGCACCATCAGGCGATAGCCGCGGCGGCACCGGGACGCAGGTCGTCTCTAACATCCAGTCATTACGAATTTCTTAGCGGACGCGCAACTAGGCCATATAATTAGTTAATTTCACCAAATCGAGAATGTTAACGTTTTCTTTAACTATTTGCCCTACCTTCGCACAACGACTTGCGGACTTTCGTTGAAGGTTTCATCAGGCGCAACGGCCGCAAGGGGAGAATGAACCGTGACAGCGAACGACAAGTCGGTATGTCGACTTCTTAACGTTCCGGCCGCAGCGGATCGAAAGCGTAGGCGAGCCCGTCGGCAAGGAGGTTGCAAGCGAGCACCGTGAGGAAGATCAGGCCGCCTGGCAGGATGGCGAGGCGGGGGGCCTCGTAGATCAACTCCTGCGCTTGGGTAAGCATCCCGCCCCAGGAGGCGAGTGGTGGCTGAATGCCGAGGCCGAGGAAGCTCAAGACTGATTCGGCCAGGATCACCTGCCCTACGGTAAGGGCCATTGCGACGAGGACCGGAGTCGAGACGCCTGGCAGGAGGTGGCGCCAGAGGATACGGGTGGGCGAGGCACCCAGCGCCTCCGCCGCCTTGACGAAGGGCTGTGCTTGCTGGCTCAAGGTCGCGGCGCGGACGAGGCGGGCCATCGTCGTCCAACCGAACAGGGCGACGATCAGGAGGAGCCGCCACAGGCTCGCAAGCTCGCCGCCCATGAGGATGTTGAGTCCGAGCTTACCCCAGTCGAGGGCGGCGAAGACGACGAGGAGCGGCAGGAGCGGCAGGGCGATGACGACGTCGGTGAGGCGCATGAGGAACCCGTCGACCCGGCCTCCGGCGTGACCGGCGACAAGACCGATGACAGTGCCAATCGCACCGGCGGCAACGGCGCCGAGCAGGCCGACGGCGAGCGAGACCCGGCCCGCCGTGAGCAGGCGGGCGAGGAGATCGCGGCCGAGTTCGTCGGTGCCGAGCGGGTGGCCATCGCCCGGAGGTGTAAGGCGCTGGAAAAGGTCGATCGCCCCCGCGTCGATCCCAAGCAAGGCCGTCAGGAAGGGGGCGCCAAGGACGATCACCACGAGGAGGGCGAGGAGCGTGCCGCCGACGGCAAGGGCGGGTGTGGCGGGACGGGTGCGTCTTCGTACGCAAGGCTTATGGGTGCAGCTGTTTGAGTATATCAAGGATGGTCCAACTTGGTCGGTCGGTGCCCGATGCCATTCTCGTCGCAGCCCCGACAAGGCGTGCCGGCTGCGTGGGTATCTCCGCTACGGTTGGCGAACCGTATGCGGCCCAGTCGTTCGGAAGCGGTCCCCCAAAGAGGCAGATTGTTGTCGATCGAGACGATGCAGGGCAAAGCGTCGATCAAGCCGCGCGGCTCCATTCTATTAGCGGAAAACTCTACCCACAATGTTGATTGTAATGCCATTTTCTTGATAGAAAACACCAATTTAGCCTGAAGAAGATCGGTGCGCTCCTCGCTGTTGCGCCCGTGCCCGCGCACCTTCATAACATTGAAGGGCATTGCTGTTTTTGGATGGCACGAAACTGTGGCCCGAAGAGGCGGTCGAGGGCGGGCTTGGCCCTCCTGGGGGGAGCCGAACGTCCTGCGCCGGTAGCGGGCGAGGTCGTGCCTTGGCCTGCCGTCGAGGCTCCCGACCGCCCAGGTGCGGCGCTTGTCGTGCACCGGCAGGGTGTTGGGGAAGGCCTGCGGTACGTCTTTTGGGCGTCGCCGCAGGCCCGCTTGGGCCGGTGGCGTCTCACCCTGGCCCACGGCGGCTGCGGGTCCTGGCGCCGCAAGACCCCCTTCCACGGCAAGGACCCGTCCACGCAGACGGACACGAGCCTCCGGCCCCCGAGCTTGCGTTTTTCTGGGTGAAGCGCCAAGGCGCGTCGATGGCGATCGCCGCGACCTCGCCAGGGTCGTCGGGCAGACCCGCCCGCCCGATCTGCGCGCCCGCGTCGCGCACCCGGCGCGTCACGCTCACGTTCGTGACGCCCAGCAGGCGCCCGATCGCCCGCAGCCCAGCCCCCCCTTGGCGGCGCCGACGCCGCCAAGCGCACCCGCGCGTCGTGGCGCGGCCTTGCGTCGCCCGCGATGAACCGACGGCCGCACGTCCGGCAGAAACAGCGCTGCCGACCGCGCGTGATCCCGTCCTCGCGGTGGTCGCTCCCGCCGCAGCGCTTGCAGCGCATGACGGTCTCCAAAATCGCCGCTCTTACAGGCAGACCCAGAAAGCTGTCTCAGAGCCCGTCTCGGAACCCCCAGGGCCCGGGCGATGCGGCGCAGGAGGATCATGGCGGCTGCGGCGCGGCGGAAGGCGGGCACCGGTGGCCTTGGCATCCTTCCAAAGCCGCCGGTTGCGATCGATCCGGGCGAAGACGCGTTCGACCCCCCCCTCCTCCGCAAGGCGGATGATCCGACCCGAAGGGCCGCCGTCGGCGGACGGCGGAGGGCCGGCGAAACCGATCCGGCCGGGCCTGTCGCGGACGGTCTCGACGGCGATGCGCGTGGCCGTCGCCACGCGAGGCCCTTGACGGCCGGCAGCGGCGAAGACCTTCTCGATGAAGGCAGGCGGGAGGCCGCGGGCCGACCCCATCGTGGTCCCGCGCGCCGGCCGGGTGCGCGAACGGGACGGGGCCCTGCCTGTCCGCGTCGACCGGCGCACGGCGCTTGCGGCCCCCGACCTTCCTGCCGGCGTCGCCGCCGCGCGGGCCGCCCCTTTGCGTCGTCTTGACGCCTTGGCCGTCGAGCACGCCTGCCGTCGGCGCGGCGCCGCGGCCGGTCCGCCCGCGGTCGTGCCGCGACAGGGCCGTGGGCCAGCCGCTCGGACAGCCCCTCCTTCCCGCCCCGTCGCGATCCCGCGGCCGACCGTGCCGCGCGGCGGCGGG
>JAGRGG010000291.1 GCA_020445645.1 Geminicoccaceae bacterium
TACACGTTCAATCCGCCCTTTACACAACGATGCGGGGCCGTTCGGGCGGCGCGCCGGCATCCGCGGCGGCGGGCTGGGGCGGCGGGGCGTATCCCAGCTTCACGGCTTCCTTCACCTCGCCTTGCCACGCCTTCAGCCGCAAGGAAGCCGCTTCCGCCTCGGCGGCGTGCTGGCGCTTGCGCGCGCCGTGCCCCTCGCCCTCGGCGGCTTCGAGGGCGTCGAGAAGCCCGCTCACGGCGTCGAGCGCCGGGCTCTTGTCGGCGGACGGGTTGCCGATCGCGCCGACGTAGAGGATCGGGGGTTCCACCCAGCCCGGCCAGGGACGGGCGCGGCGGACGTTGGCGAGGAGGGCGCCGGCCCCGTCCAGAAGCGCCCCGACCACGTAGTCGGGGGGCGCGCCCTTGGCCTCGGCGGCGGCCCAGATCCAGTCCCCCCAGAAGGGGCCGAACGTCTCCAGCGGCAGGGGCGGGGGTGGCTCTGAGGACGGATCGAGGACGCCGGGCTCGGGCTCGCCCCACCCGTCGCGCTTCGCCTCTTCGTCCAGGATCTCGTGCAGCGTCGCCCTCATGCCCCCGCCTCCGCCTTGAGGGCGCCCGCCACGGCGAGGGCGGCGAGCGGCGGGGGACAGGCGCAGCCCGTTCGTTCCTCCAGCGCCAGGACCGCCCCCGCCAGCGCGTCGGCGTCTTGCACCCCCGCCCGCGCCAGCGCGGCGCAGAAGGCGAAGCGGCGCCTTCGGGGGTCGGGATAGGTACGGGTGCCCTGCCATATCTCGCGCGCCACCTTCGAGCGCCGGAAGGCAAGGCGCACGGCCGCAAGGTCCGCCTCGTCGAGGTCCCGCCCCTCCCCGTCGCCGACGAGGGCGAGCCAGCCGTCGAAGCCGAGGGACGGGAGGGCGTCGCCCGCGCCGCGCCGGCCGAAGGTCCGGGTGCGCTCCGGCAGATGAAAGCGGGCGCTTTCATCCGGCACCGCGTCCTCCAGCCCCTCCAGCAGGCGGAAGCGCACCGGCACGGGATCGTGCACGCCTTCGAAGACGGGCCGCGCCGTGTAGATCGGCTCCGCCTCGTCGAGCGTGCAGGGGTCGAGCAGCGGCGAAGCGCACCACGCCTTGAGCGCCGGGCCCGTGAGCGGCCTGTCGAGGACGAACCAGAGGCGGTAGCGCAGCCCGTCGCCGAGGCCGCAGCCGCTCGTCGCCTGGACGACGCACGCCGCGTCGTGGAAGGGCTCGGGCAGGGTGCCCCTGAGCCAGTCGCCGCACGCGATCGCGTCGAGGGGATCGGTCGCGGCGGGGCACGGCACGTCGTCGAAGTCGAAGGCGGCCCAGGCGCGCGGCACCGCCTCCAGGTACGGCCCCTCGCCCGTCCTGCCGTCCCGGTGCAGGAGCCGCCGCACCCGCCGCCCGTCCGTCCCCGGCAGGGGGCGGGCGCGGACGACGAAGGCGCGGCGGTCGCGGTCGAGCCGGCGGAGGAGGGCGTAGAGGTTGCGGACGCCTTGGAAGCGCACCTGCCGGGCGACGAACCACTTGGCCCTGTCGATCGGCGGCTTGCGCGGCCGGCCGTCCGGTCCCGGCACGACGCGCTTGGTCGCCAGCGGCCCCATCGTGCGCAGGAGGGTGAGGGCCAGCGCGTCGGCGTCTTGCACCTTCTCGCCGCACTGGCGCGGGGCGGTGTCGTCGTCTATCTTCATCGGCGTCTCTTCGGTCAGACGTTGCAGACAAGGCCCGCCGGGGTTGCGCCCCCGTGCGGGCCGTTCTTTTGCGGCCGCCGCCACCTCAGGCGGCCTCGGACGTGTTCGTGACCTTGCGCGAGCGTCCTTCGTGCCCCCCGATCGGGTCGG
>JAGRGG010000150.1 GCA_020445645.1 Geminicoccaceae bacterium
CGAGACCCGGGAGGCCGTCGGCCTCCACGAGCAGCACCTCGCCATCGCCCGCGAGATCGGCGACCGGCGGGGCGAGGGCATCGCGCTCTACAACGGCGGCGACAAATTAGCCAAGCTGGGCAAGACGGAGGAAGCGGCGGGGCGGGTGCGGGAGGCGCTGGCGGTGTTCCGGGCGATCGAGAGCCCGCACGCGGCGACGGCGGCGGCGTGGCTGCGGGAGCGGGGGGTGGCGGTGGAGGGGTGAGGGCGCGACGCGGTGGGGCGGCTTTCGCGTGAATGGCCGCTAGAGCAGGTCCTCCGCCAAGTCGCGCCAACTGGGATTGTGTTCTTCGATGAGGGCGATCTTCCAGTCGCGGCGCCAGCGTTTCAACCGATGCTCGCGGCGGCGGGCGATGTCGTCGTAGGACTCGACGTGGACGAGGCGCTTGACGGCGTAGCGGCGGGTGAAGCCGGGGGCGGCGTCGCTGCGGTGTTGGGCGAGGCGGCGGGGGAGGTCGCTGGTGACGCCGACGTAGAGGGTGCCGTGCCGGTGGCTGGCGAGGATGTGGACGAAGGCGGGCATGGGAGGTGGCTATTGGTTGCGGCGGGTGCGGGCAATAACGCCGCACCTCCCCTCGCCTGCCTCCGGCCGCTCGCCCCCTCTTCCTTTTGCAAGCATGTTTCTCTCTTGTTTTTAACATAATTTTGGTTATAAATTTTTTTGCTCCGGTTTGCCCGCAAGCGGCTTTGGGACGCCAGCCGTTAGGCCCCGGATCATTTGGAAACGAAGCTTCCAAACGGGGCACGAGGTTGGGGTCGGTGGTGCCTGCTGCTTCAATGTTCTTGTGGCACGAATGCGCGACATGCATCGTCGAGGTCGATGGTATCGCTTCAAGGGGTGCGCCTGAAGCGTATCCGCCCCAACCTCGTGCCCCGATTGGAAGCTTCGTTTCCAAATGATCCGGGGCCTAACTGCCACCGCCTCAAAGCCCTCTCCTGCCTTCGCTCGGCGTGCGCTTCTCCCGCCTTCATAAAAGAAAGCGTGAGCCCCACCGACTTCGAGCCGAGACGGTCCCGGCCGCCGCCCCTCCCCTTCTTCCAAACCTCCTTCCAAAAATCCATCTGACTTTCATCCTAGATATGTCATAACTTTGCTTATAAATTTTAGTATGCTCTACGTTTCAATCCCCGCCCGCGAGCCCCGCAACCACCGTTTGCAGGCGGCGGAAGGGGGAGGCGGCGGGGTCCTGGCGCTCAAGCTCGGGGCGGGCGCGGGCGAGGCCCTGGCGGCCCCATTCGGCGCGGACCCAGGCTTCGAGCCAGAGGCGGGCCTGGGCGGCGCGGCGGGCGGGGAGGCCGGGGGCGATGCGGGTGAGACGGGATCCCAGGCGGTCGCAGAGGTCGGGGACGCCCCTGCCCTCGAATGCTGCGACGAGGAGGATGTCGGGGGGCGGGGAGTCTGCGCCGTGGCTCGGTTGGGCGCGGAGGGCCTGCTTCAGGTCCCGGGCGGCGCGCTCGGCGGGGGGGCCGAGGTCGGCCTTGGTGACGACGGCGAGGTCGGGGATCTCGGCGATGCCCGCCTTGAGGAACTGGAGGCTGTCGCCCGACGCGGGCTGGACGGCGAGGACGACGGTGTCGGCGAGGTCGGCCACGTCGGTCTCGCTCTGCCCCACCCCCACCGTCTCGACGAGCACCACGTCGTAGAGGGCGCGCATGAGCACGACGGCGGCGACGGCGTCGTCGGCGAGCCCGCCCAACCGCTCGCGCGCCGCGAGCGAGCGCACGAACACCCCCTGATCCTCGGGATCGGCGTCGATCCGGGTGCGGTCGCCCAAGAGCGCCCCCTTCGTCCGCCGCGACGACGGATCGACGGCCAGCACCGCCACCGTCCGCCCCCTCCCCCGCAACTCGCCGACCACGGCCGAAAGCAGCGTCGACTTGCCCACCCCGGGCGGCCCCGTCACGCCTATGACGTGCGCGCGGGGCGAAGCCCAGGCCTCGTCCAGGAGGTCCAGCGCGGCGCTGGAAAAGGGCGCGGATTCGAGCATCGCCAGGGCGCGGGCGATGGCGGGCTTGCCGGTTTTGAGGATCGCGTCGAGCATGGGTGCCGTTACGCTTCGCGTCATTCCTTCCTTAACGCCGCCTGTGCCGCCGCCAACCTTGCGATCGGCACGCGGTAGGGAGAGCAGGAGACGTAGTCGAGGCCGACTTTCTCGCAGAAGTCGATGGAGGCGGGGTCGCCGCCGTGTTCGCCGCAGATGCCGAGCTTGATGTCGGGGCGGGTCTGGCGGCCGCGTTCGGTGGCGATGGCGACGAGTTCGCCGACGCCTTCGAGGTCGATGCTCTGGAAGGGGTCGCGCTCGAAGATGCCGGCCTGGAGGTAGGCGTCGAGGAAGCGGCCGGCGTCGTCGCGGGAGAGGCCGAGGCCCATCTGGGTCATGTCGTTGGTGCCGTAGCTGAAGAAGTCGGCGTGTTCGGCGATCCTGCCCGCTTGGAGGGCGGCGCGGGGAAGTTCGATCATGGTGCCGACCGAGTAGTCGAGCTTCGAGCCGGCGCCGAGTTCCTCGGCGACGGCGTCGATGAGGGCCTTGTGGATCTCAAGCTCTTTTGCCGTGGCGATGAGGGGGACCATGATCTCGGGCTTGACGGTGTCGCCGCCCTTGGCCTTGACCTGGAGGGCGCCCTTGAAGATGGCGCGGGCCTGCATCTCGACGATCTCGGGGAAGAGGATGCCGAGGCGGCAGCCGCGCAGGCCCAGCATCGGGTTGGTCTCGCGCAAGGCGGCGACGCGGCGGCGGACGGTCTTCACGTCGACCCCGGCGGCCTCGGCCACGGCCTCCTCGCCCTCGGGGTCGTGGGGGAGGAACTCGTGGAGGGGCGGGTCGAGGAGGCGGATCGTGACGGGGAGCCCCTTCATGATCTCGAACAGCTCGGCGAAGTCGTCGGCCTGGTAGGGTTCGAGCTTGGCGAGCGCCCGCTTCCGGCCTTCGGCGTCGTCGGCGAGGATCATCTCCTGCATGGCGACGATGCGCTCTTCCTGGAAGAACATGTGCTCGGTGCGGCAGAGGCCGATGCCCTCGGCGCCGAAGCGGAGCGCGGCGTTGGCATCCAGGGGGGTTTCGGCGTTGGTGCGGACGCCCAATCGCCGCACCTTGTCGGCCCAGCCCATCAGGGTCTCGAAGTCGCCCGACAGCTTCGGGTCGACGGTGGGGACGCGGCCCAGCATGACGGTGCCGGCGGCGCCGTCGAGGGTGATCTCGTCGCCCTCGTTGACCGTGAGCCCGCGCACGGTGAAGCTCTTTTCCTTGTAGGATATACTGATCTCGCCGACGCCGCAGACGGCGGCCTTGCCCATGCCGCGGGCGACGACGGCGGCGTGGCTCGTCATCCCGCCGCGGGAGGTGAGGATGCCCTTGGCCGCGTGCATCCCGTGGATGTCGTCGGGAGACGTCTCGATCCGGACCAGGATCACGGCTTCCCCCTGGTTGCCCAGGCGCTCGGCGTCGTCGGCGAGGAAGACGACCTTGCCCGAGACGGCGCCGGGGGACGCGGGCAGGCCCTTGGCGATCACCTGCACCTCGGCGTCGGGGTCGAGGGTGGGGTGGAGGAGCTGGTCGAGCGAGGCGGGGTCGACGCGGAGGATGGCTTCCTCCCTGGTGATGAGGCCGGCTTCCGCCATGTCGACGGCGATCTTGAGCGCGGCAGGCGCCGTGCGCTTGCCGCTGCGGGTCTGGAGGACGTAGAGCTTCGACGACTGGATCGTGAACTCGATGTCCTGCATGTCCTTGTAGTGGCCTTCGAGGCGGTCGAAGACCCGGACGAGCCCGGCGTACGAATCGGGCAGCACGTCCTCCATGCTCATGCCCTCGAACTCGCCGCCCGACGCCATCGTCCGGCTCAAGGGCTGCGGCGTGCGGATGCCGGCGACCACGTCCTCGCCCTGGGCGTTGACGAGGAACTCGCCGTAATACGCCTTCTCGCCCGTCGACGGGTTGCGGGTGAAGGCGACGCCCGTCGCGCAGTCGTCGCCCATGTTGCCGAAGACCATCGCCTGGACGGTGACGGCGGTGCCCATCTCGGCCGAGATGTGGTGCAGGCGGCGGTAGGTAACGGCGCGCGGCGTCTGCCAGGAGCCGAACACGGCGCCGATGGCGCCCCAGAGCTGGGCCATCGGGTCCAAGGGGAACGGCTCGCCCGCCTCCCGCTCGACGATCGCCTTGTAGTCCTCGACGAGGCGCCGAAGCGCGTCGGCGCCGAGGTCGGTGTCGTAGCGGACGCCCGCCTCGGCCTTCAGGTCGTCGAGGCGCTCCTCGAAGGCGTAGTGGTCGACCCCCATGACCACGTCGCCGTACATCTGGACGAAGCGGCGGTAGCTGTCGAAGGCGAAGCGGGGGTCGCCGCTGTTTTGGGCGAGGCCCTGGACCGTCTCGTCGTTGAGGCCGAGGTTGAGGACGGTGTCCATCATGCCGGGCATCGAGACGGGGGCGCCGGAGCGGACCGAGACGAGGAGGGGGTTGGCGGGGTCGCCGAACGCCATGCCGGTGCCGGCCTCGACGCGCTTCAGGGCGGCTTCGACCTCGGCCTTGAGGTCGTCCGGATAGCGGCGATCGTTGGCGTAGAAGTGGGTGCAGACCCCGGTCGTGATCGTGAAGCCGGGGGGGACGGGCAGGCCCAGGCTCGACATCTCGGCGAGGTTCGCGCCCTTGCCGCCGAGGAGCGCCTTCATCTTCGCGTCGCCCTCGGCGGCGCCGTCGCCGAAACCGTAGACCCACTTGGTCATCAGACCCCGCTCCTTACTTGAGAATCGGCCTCAGGCGCGGCCGGATGCGTCCTCGATCGTGCCGAAATCGGCGACGGGCGCGAAGGCAACGCGCAGCCGCGCCAGGAGTTCGAGGCGATTTCGCCGCAGGCCCGGCTCGTCGGCGTTGACGAGGACGCCGTCGAAGAAGGCGTCGACGGCGGGGCGAAGGGCCGCGAGCGCGCCCATCGCCTCGTCGTAGCGCTCGCGTTCCAGCGCGTCGGCGACCACGGGCTCGGCGTCGATGAGGGCGGTGCGCAGCGCGCGCTCGGCCTCCAGTTGGAAAAGGCCGCCGTCGACGTCGCCCGCGTAGGCCCGCCCGTCCCGCTTCTCCTCGATGGCGAGGATGTTGCAGGCCCGCCTGTGCCCGGCGAGCAGGTTCCGCCCGTCGTCGCTGGCGACGAAGGCGGCAAGGGCGCGGGTGCGGGCGATGAGGCGGACCAAGTCGTCGTCCCGACCGGTGGCGAGCACGGCGGCGAGCAGGTCGCCCCGGACGCCCTCGCCCTTCAGGTGGACGCGCAGGCGGTCGACGAAGAAGTCGAGCAGGTCGTCGCAGAGCGAGGGTTCGTCGCGGCCGGCGAGCCGCTCGCCGTAGGCGCGGCGGGCGAAGTGGACGGCCTCCTTGAGCGGCAGGCGGACGCCGTTTTCGAGGACGAGGCGGATGACGCCGAGCGCCGCGCGGCGAAGCGCGAAGGGGTCGCCGGCGCCGGTAGGCTTGACGCCTATGCCGAAGAAGCCGGCCAGCGTGTCGAGCTTGTCGGCGAGCGCGAGCGCGACGCTCTCGGGGGTGGCCGGGCAGGCGTCGTTCGGCCCCAAGGGGCGGTAGTGCTCGCGGATCGCGCGGACGACGGCGGGGGCTTCGCCCTGCGCCTCGGCGTAGTAGGCGCCCATGAGGCCCTGCAGCTCCGGGAACTCGCCGACCATGCCCGTCACCAGGTCGGCCTTGGCGAGGAGGGCGGCGCGTTCGACCTCCTGGGGATCCAGCGCGTTCGTGTGCGAGGCAAGCCAGAAGGCGAGCGGGATCAGGCGCTTTACCTTGTCGCCGACGGTGCCGAGGTCGGCGTGGAACACCATGCGGTCCAGGGCCGCGACGCGGCCCTCCAGGGGCGTCTCCCGGTCCTTCTCCCAGAAGAAGCGGGCGTCCCAGAGGCGGGCGCGGAGCACGCGCTCGTTGCCGGCGACGATCGCGGCGCCGCCGTCGGCGGTTTCCACGTTGGCGACAGCGATGAAGAAGGGGGCGAGCGCGGCGTCGGAATCCTGAAGCGCGAGGTATTTCTGGTGCGCGCGCATCGAGGTGACGAGCACCTCGGGCGGCAGGGTCATAAAGGCGTCGTCGATCCGGCCGAGGAGCGGCACGGGCCACTCGGCGAGGCCCTTCAGCTCGTCGAGGAGGGCGGGGTCGGGGCGGACCTCCAGGCCCTGCCCGGCGGCGAGGATCTGGGCGCGGCGGCTGATCGTCCGCCGCCGCTCGTCGCCGTCGAGCATCACGCTGGCCTCGCGCAGCCGGTCGCGGTAGCCGGCGAAGGTCTCCACCTCGAAGGGGGTGGGCGCCATGAAGCAGTGGCCCCGCGTCGTCCGGCCGCTCTCGACGCCGGCGAAGGTGAAGGGCACCACCTCGCCGTCGAACAGGCAGACAATGCCCTGCAAGGGCCTGACCCAGCGGGCGTCCCCTTCCCCCCAGCGCATCGACTTCGGCCAGGGGAAGGATGCCAGGATCCCCGGCAGCGCCTCGGCGAGGAGGTCGGCCGTGCGGCGTCCCTTCTGCACGAAGCGGGCGAGGAGAAAGGTGCCCTTCCTGTCCGCCTGCTCGCCGAGTTCGTAGTCCCCGGTGCCGAGGCCGCGCAGGAAACCCTGGCGGGCGGCGTCGGGCGCGTCGACGCGGGGGCCGCGGCGCTCGATCGCGCGGTCGGGCTGGCCGGCCTCGAGGCCGTCCACGACGAGGCAGAGGCGGCGGGGGGTGGCGAAGGCGGCGGCGTCGCCGTGGGCGAGGCCGGCGGCGTCGAGACTGGCCAGGACGAGGCGGCGGAGGTCGGCGGCAGCGCCGTCCTGCATCCGGGCCGGGATCTCTTCGGAGAACAGTTCGAGGAGGAGTTCGGGCACCGCCTCAGCCCTCCCCCGCCGGCAGGTGGCCGCGCGCCTTCAGCCAGCCCTCGGCGGCGCCCTTGGCGAGCGCCCGGACGCGGGCGATGTAGGCGGCGCGCTCGGTGACGCTGACGACGCCGCGCGCGTCCAGCATGTTGAAGAGGTGGCTCGCCTTCAGGCATTGATCGTAGGCGGGGAGCGCGAGGTTGCGTTCCAGGCAGCGCGCGGCCTCGGACTCGGCGTCCTGGAAATGGCGCAGGAGGGCGTCGGTGTCGGCGACCTCGAAGTTGTAGGCGGAGAACTCGCGCTCGGCCTGCCCGTACACGTCGCCGTAGCGGACGCCACGGCCGTTCCAGTCGAGGTCGTAGACGTTCTCGACCCCCTGGACGTACATGGCGAGGCGTTCGAGGCCGTAGGTGAGTTCGCCCGCGACCGGCTTGCAGTCGAAGCCGCCGACCTGCTGGAAGTAGGTGAACTGCGACACCTCCATCCCGTCGCACCACACCTCCCAGCCGAGGCCCCAGGCGCCCAGCGTCGGGCT
>JAGRGG010000151.1 GCA_020445645.1 Geminicoccaceae bacterium
CTGGTGGTAGTCCTCGGCCGGGTAGAACGCCTTGAAGGGCTCGATCGTCGTCTCGACCGTCTGGCCGAACCGCTTCGCCACCGCTTCCTTGGAAGCCTCCGCCGCCTTTCGCTGCGCCTCGTCCGTCGGGAAGATGGCCGAGCGGTACTGGTGGCCCACGTCGCAGAACTGGCGGTCCTTGGCGAACGGGTCGACGTTGCGCCAGTACACGTCGAGCAGCCTGTCGTAGCCGACCTTCGCCGGGTCGTAGACCACCTCGACCGCCTCGGCGTGGCCCGTGCCGCCGGCCGAGACCTGTTCGTAGGTGGGGTCGGCCACGTCGCCGCCCGTGTAGCCCGACGTCACCTTGACCACGCCGTCCAGCGCCTCGAAGGGGTGGACCATGCACCAAAAGCAGCCGCCGGCGAAGACGGCGGTCGCGTCCTTGTCGGACGAAGCCGCCTCCTGCGCCGTCGCGGCGCCGGCCCCCAGGAGGAGGGCGAGCGCCAGGATCGTCCTGCGCAACATGCTTGTCTCCCGATGTCGTGCGCCGCCAGCGTCGGGCGCGGCGCGGTAACGGCTCATATAGCGCCGTTCGGGAAAAGCCGTGGTCAAGATCGAGTGAGCGCCCCGCGTCCGCCGGCGCCTACCGCCCCGGATCGCGCAACGGGTAGGTCGAAAGGCGCTCGATGCCCCTTTCCGTCACCAGCACCTGCTCCTCCAGCTTGACCCCCTGCGACCCGCCCTCGAAGCCGACGTAGCTCTCGACGCACAGGGTCATGCCCGGCTCCAGCACGTCGTCGTACCCGCTGACCGCCGCGTCTTCCGGGTAGTAGACGCTCGGGTACTCGTCGCAGAGGCCCACCCCGTGCATCATTACCGAGTAGCGGTTCTTCCTGCAGCCCTCGGGCAGGACGAACGCCTTCTCGCCGATCTCGCGCAGGGAGACGCCGGGACCGACGAGGGCGATGTTGTGCGCGATCTGCGCCTCGGCGATGTCGAGGAGGCCGCGCTGCTCGGCCGAGAACGTCCCGTCGCCGCAGACCCACGTGCGCGAGATGTCGGCGCAGTAGCCGTAGGGACCGATCAGATCGGTGTCGAAGGCGACGAGGTCGCCTCGCTCGACGACCCGGCTCGAGCACTCCTGGAACCAGGGGTTGGTGCGCGGCCCCGACGACAGGAGGCGGGTCTCGATCCACTCGCCGCCGCGGGCGATGTTGGCCTTGTGCAGCTCCGCCCACAGCCCCTGCTCGCTGATGCCGGGAACGAGCGCGTCCCGCATCGCGGCGATCCCGGCCTCGCAGGCGGCGACGGCGCAGCGCATCGCGCGGACCTCGTCCGGCGACTTCAGGCGCCGGGCCAGTTCGGTGGTCTCCCAGGCGTCCTGGACCTCGATGCCCGCATCCTCGAGCGCCGCCGCCGTCTCGGGCTCCAGCCGGTCGACCGCGAGCCGCCGGTCGCGCCCGCCGGCTTCGCGCAGGAGGCTGTCGATCTCAAGGGCCCACGCCTTCGCCCGCTCCGGCCCCCGCTCGCCCGCGAAGAACCACGCGCTGGCGATCCCCGGACGGACCTCGTCGATCAGCGGGAGGTGGCCCGAGAGGTGCTCGCAGTTGTGGAAGTCGAACAGGACGACCGGCCCCTCGGCGGCGACGAAGGCGTAGCGCACCGCGTTGTGGGCGCACCACGCCTGCATGTTGGTCTGGTCGGTGGCGTAGCGGATGTTGAGGGGGTCGAACAGGAGCATCGCCGGCAGCCCCCGCGCCCGCAAGCCCTCGCGCAGCCGGTCCAGCCGGTAGCGGCGCATGGCGTCCAGGTCCGGGCGTTCCAGCCCGAGGGCCGCCCACTCGCCCAGCGCGAGATCCCCCGGCCCCAGTTCCGCCCAGCTCGTGCCGGTCGCGGGACGCTTCGAGGGGTCGATGCGCGGCCGGTGCCGGCCGAAATGCGGTGCGTCGAGTTCCAGCGCCATGTGTGCCAACGCCCTTCGGGTTCGTCCGGCCGAAAGGATGCTACCGGCGTGGTGGCCGCGCAAGCGAAGCTTGCGCCCCGCGCCCGCCGGCACCGTCCCTAGCGGACGGGCGCGGCCTCGTGATCGAGGCAGGGGTCGCCCAGGGCGTCGTCGCCGCGCGGGTCGCCCGGGTAGACGAAGGCGAAGCGGCCGTCGAGGTCGAAGCCCATCCGCATCCCGATCCGGTGCGGGGTCTCGATCGGCTTGCGAAGGGTGATCGCCGCCCCGTTGTCGAGCTTCAGCGAGATGCTGCACGCGGGGCCGAGCCGCCGGCAGCCGACGACGTGCCCCGCCTGCCCGTTGCCCTGGTAGTCGGGGCGGAGACGGACGGCGTCGGCGCGGAAGACGACGATCGCCTCGGCGTCGTCCGGCATCGCGGGTGCCGCGACCATGCCGAGCGGCGTCTTGACGAGCCCCCCCCTGACCCGGCTCGAAAAGCGCAGCGTCGAGCCGAAGAACCCGGCGATGAACTCGTTCGCGGGCGCCTCGTAGAGGTCGTCCGGGGTGCCGGCCTGGACGATCCGCCCCCCTTGCATGACGTGGACCCGGTCGCCGGCGGCGATCGCCTCCTCGGGATCATGGGTAACGAGGAGCGTCGGCACGCCCGCCTCGCGCAAGAGGTCGAGCGCCTCCTCGCGCACGGCGGCGCGGAGCGACACGTCGAGCGCCGAGAACGCCTCGTCGAGCAGCATGAGGTGGGGCGAGGGTGCGAGCGCGCGGGCGAGCGCGACCCGCTGCTGCTCGCCGCCGGAGAGCTGGTGCGGGTACTTCTCGGCGTGGCGGGCCATGCCGACCATGTCGAGGAGGCGGCGCACCCGCCCGTCCCTGGCCGCCCGTCCGGACCCCCGCAGCCCCCCATGCAGGCCAAAGCCCACGTTGGCGGCGACGCTCAAGTGCGGGAACAGGGCGAGGTCCTGGAACATGAGGCCGATCGTCCGCCGCTCGGGCGGCAGGCAGACGTTCCCGTCGGCGAGCACGGTCCCGTCGAGCGCGATGAAACCCTCCTGGAGCGGCTCGAGCCCGGCGACGAGGCGCAGCGTCGTCGTCTTGCCGCAGCCGGAAGGCCCCATCAGGCAGTGGACCTCGCCGGGGCGAAGGTCGAGGCCGACCCCTTCGACGACGGGGGTGCCGCCGTAGGCGTGGCGCAGGCCGCGGACCCGAAGGCCCGCCGTCTCCGTCTCCGCGCGCATGGCCGGCATCCTCTCCCATCCGCTCGACGTGAAGGGCAAGATCGCCCGTCCGTTCCGGGGCATCCCCCGTCCTATGGCCCAGATGTCGGCCGCCTTCCAGGCCCGGCAAGGAAAAACCCTTTAGAAAGGCTTCAAAAAGCCGGGCTTGCGGCACGGGGGACGACCTGCCACTTCCGCTGGCGGGCGCTGGCGGCACGAACGAGGAGGGACGGATGCAAGCGACGGCGGGCGGGGCGCCAAGGCGGGCCTGGAACCGGAGCAGGGGAATACTGACCCTCGCCTCGGCCCTGGGCGCGCTCGTCGTCCTGATGCCGATCCTCGCCGTCCTCCTCAACCTGCTCCGGCCCGCGTCCCCCGTCTGGGCGCACGTCGCCGGCACGCTCATCCCCCGCTACGCGGCGAACACGTTCTGGCTCGTCGCCGGCACGACGGCGGCGACGGCCTGTCTCGGCGTCGGCGCCGCGTGGCTCGTGGCGACGTGGCGCTTTCCCCTGCGGGGCGTCGTCGAGTGGGCGCTGATCCTGCCGCTCGCCGTGCCGACCTACGTACTGACCTACGCCTACTACGAGCTGCTCGCCTTCGGCGGCCCGGTCCAGGGCGCGCTCCGCGCCGCCTTCGGCCTCGGCCCCGGCGGCTACTGGTTCCCGAACCTCGCCAGCCTGCCGGGCGCCGTCTTCATTCTCTCGCTCGCCCTCTACCCTTACGTCTACCTCGCCGCGCGCGCCGCCTTCCTCCAGCAGTCGGGCACCGTCATGGAGGTGAGCCGCACGCTGGGCTGCTCGCCGACCGGCGCCTTCGTCCGCGTCATGCTGCCGCTGGCCCGGCCCTCGATCGCCGTCGGCCTCTCGCTCGTGGCGATGGAGAGCATCGCCGACTACGGCGCCGTGTCGCTCCTGGGCGTCCAGACCTTCACGACCGGGATCTACAAGGCGTGGTTCTCGATGGGCGACCCCGTCGCCGCCTCGCAGCTGGCGGCGTTGCTCCTCCTTGGCGTCCTCGCCCTCGTCCTCCTGGAGCGCCTGAGCCGCCGGGGCCGGGTCGCCAACACCGGCGCCGACCACCACTTCAAGGGGGCGGGCGCCCTGCCCCCCGGACGCGGGGCGCTGGCCCTCCTCGCCTGCCTCCTCCCCGTCCTCCTCGGCTTCGTCGTCCCCGCCCTCACCCTGCTTTCCATGCTCTCCCGGATCGGCGTCGAGGGCGTCGACTGGCGCTTCGCCGAACTCGCCGGGCGCAGCCTCGCGCTCGCCCTGATCACGGCGCTGCTCGCCGTCGGCCTCGGCCTCCTCATGGTCTACGGCGCCAGGATCGCGGCCTCCCCCTGGCCGCGCGCCCTCAACCGCCTCGCGGCCACCGGCTACGCCATCCCCGGCCCCGTCATCGCCATCGGCACCCTCGTGCCGCTGGCCGCCTTCGACAACGCCGTCGACGCGCTGGCCGAACGCTATCTCGGCGTCTCGACCGGGCTCCTCCTCACGGGCGGCACGACGATCCTCGTCCTCGCCTACCTCGCCCGCTTCATGACGACCTCGCTCGGCGCCATCGAGGCCGGCTTCGCCAAGGTCCGCCCCTCGATCGAGGACGCGGCCTCGATCCTGGGTGCGGGCGCCTTCCGCCGCCTCGCCGCCGTCCACACCCCGATCGTCTGGCCGGCGCTCGGCACAGCCCTCCTCCTCGTCTTCGTCGACGTGATGAAGGAACTCCCGGCCACCCTCATCCTCCGCCCCTTCAACTTCGACACCCTTGCCGTCCGCACCTTCAACCTCGCCCGCGACGAACGCATCGCCGAGGCGGCGCTGCCGGCGCTCGCCCTCGTCGCGGTCGGCCTGCTTCCGGTCATTCTGCTCTCGCGGCGGATCGCGCGTAGAGGTTGATCACGCTTCGCGTCCGCTGGCGCGGACGCGAAGCGTGATCAGACCTGCCTCGGCCCCAGCCCGAACAGCCGCGACAGGGCGCGGTCGAGGGGGCCGGTAATGGGGGCGACGATGCCGTTCTGGGCGATCCAGGCCTCGTACTGGCGGTAGACGGGGTCGGCGCGGAGGTGGCGCTCCTCGGTCTTGGCGCGCAGGTAGTAGACCAGGTTGGTGACGAGGATGAGGAGGACGTTCTGCCACGCGTCGAGCGAGGTCGTCACCGCGATGAAGGGCATATGGACCCCCCACCAGAACAGGTTCTTCGACACGTAGGCCGGGTGCTTGAAGAAGCGGTAGGGGCCGTTGGTGAGGATGCCCCGGTGGGTGAGGTTGGAAAAGCGCATCCCGAAGATCACGGTCGCCCAGGCGTAGACCGCGGTGAGGAGGACGAGTCCCGACCCCCAGGCGAGGAGGACGGCGTCGTGGCCCTGGAACCAGACCATCCACTCCTGCGTGTTCATCCGGTAGTCGAGCGGCCCGCCCGTCCCCATGAGGATGAAGGGGGGGTAGCAGGACAGGGCGGCGACCCAGGCCGCGAGGTGGGGGTTGGCCGAGCGGATGTGCGAGTCGAGGGGGCGGAAGGTGAGGATGTAGCCGATCGTGCCGAAGATGACGTCGTAGAAGAACATCACCTGGACGAGCCAGATCACGGTCGAGACCACGGTGTCGAAGGGGTGGTTCGTGAACAGCCCCGTGGCGTTGGCGACCGAGCCCGCGACGATGGGCGCGAGGAACGCCAGGAAGAACGCCTTGATCGTCCAGGCGCGGAAGTGGTCCCGCAGCTTCGCCCCGTCGACCTCGCCCCAGCGCCCCATGACGGCCCGGCCCATGTGCCAGAGCCCGTCCTCGGGCTCGACCATGTAGAGGTCGACGGCGAACAGGTAGGGCAAGGCGATGAGGAACAGGTAGGGCAGCGCCTCTTGCAGGAAGCCGAAGTACATCGCCTGATCGCCGCTCGCGTAGAAGCGGAACGACCAGTAGAAGACGGCGATGAGCCCGAAGGTGACGGCGAGGCCCAGCAGCTTCGTGCCGGCGTTGCGCAGGGAGGCGGCGTAGTCCCGCTGCCGCACGGCGGCGAGGCCGGTGCTGGGGCGCAGGTGCACCTTCTCGACGAGGATGCTCCAGAGCATCATCGGCAGGGCGGCGGCGGCGAAGCAGGCGAAGATCTTCGCCTCCAGGGACAGGTCGAGGGTGGCGAGCAGCAGGACCATGAGCGAGACGGCGGCGGCGCCGACGAGGCCCGTCGCCACCGAGACCGACGATTGGGGCCGGACGGGGGCCGCCTTCGCAACGCGCCCTTCATCCCCGCGCGGCTCTTCGAGCGTGAGGCTCAGTTCCGACATGACGTTCCCGTTCCATCCCCCGGCCAAGGGCGGCGCGCGCCGGCCCGACGAGGGCGGCTTATAGCACGCGGGGGGCGGTTCAAGGCTAGACGGGAAAGGGGCTCCCGCGCGACCTTGCGCGCCTGCCAGCGACGGAGGACGCCTCCTTGATCCTGCAAGCCTGCCTGAACGGCGTCCGCCCCCCCGGGTGGCACCCCGCCCTGCCGGTCACGGCCGAGGATCTCGCCGAGGACGGCCGCGCCTGCGTGCGGGCGGGGGCGGCCGAGCTTCACGTCCACGTCCGGGGAAGGGACGGGCGGGAGAGCCTCGCCCCCGCCGACGTGGACCGGACGGTGGGTGCCCTTCGCGCCCGCCTGCCCGGCACGCTCGTCGGCATCAGCACGGGCGCGTGGATCGAGCCCGACGCCGACCGGCGGCTCGCCTGCATCGACGGCTGGCGCCGCCCCCCCGACCACGCCTCGGTCAACCTGGGCGAGGACGCGGCACCGCTCGTCATCGGGCGGCTGCGGGCGCGGGGCGTGGCGATCGAGGCCGGCCTCGCCGTGCCGGACGACGCCCGCCGTCTCATCGAATCGGGGCTCGCCCCCTTCGTCCTCCGCGTCCTCGTCGAGCCGGACGAGGGAGACCCGCGCGAGGCGCTGGACACCGCCGGGGCAATCCTGGCCGTCCTGAAGGGCGCCGGGATCGAGAAGCCCGTCCTCCTGCATGGGGTCGAGGGCGCCGTCTGGCCGCTCCTCGACCGTGCCTTCAAGGAAGGCTACGCGGCCCGGATCGGCCTCGAGGACGGCGACCGCCTGCCCGAAGGCGGGACGGCCGCCGGCAACCCGGCGCTGGTCGGGGCGGCGTTCCGCCGCCGCCCCGCCTGAACGGGCCTCAGCGCCAGCCGGCCTCGTCGAACGCCACCTGCGCCAGGGGCTGGTTTTCGCCCAGGGCCGGGACGTCGACGGGCTCGGCCTTGAAGGCGCCCAGCCTGTCCAGCGCCGTGTCCTTGATGTCGAGCCCCTTGGCGGCGGGGTACTCGTGGTTGTCGAGGGCGAAGTAGCGCTGTGCCGAGGGGGAGGTGAGGTATTCGAGGAACCTGACCGCCGCGTCCCTGTCCGGCGCGTGCTTGAGCACGCCCGCGCCCGAGATGTTGACGTGCGTGCCGCGCCCGTCCTGGTTCGGCCCGTCCTGGTTCGGGAAGACGACGCCGACCTTGTCGACGACGGCCTGATCGGCGGGGTCGTCGGACGCCATCATCCGGGCGAAGTAGTAGGTGTTGGCGAGCGTGACGCCGCACTCGCCCGCCGCGACCGACTTCAGTTGCGAGGTGTCGTTGCCCTCGGGGGGCTTGGCGAAGTTGGCGACGACCCCCTTCGCCCATTCGGTCGCGGCATCATAGCCGTCGGCGGCGATCAGGCTCGCCATCAGCGAGAGGTTGTAGGCGTTGGCCGACGACCTCATGCAGACCTTGCCCTTGAGTTCGGGCCGGGCGAGATCCTCGTAGGTCCGGACCAGCTTCGGGTCGATCGTGGCCTTGTCGTAGAAGATCACCCGCGCGCGCTTCGACAGGCCGAACCACTCGCCCTTGGGGTCGCGGAGGTCTTCGGGCAGGCGCTCCTTCAGGACCGCCGAGTCGACCGGCTGGAACAGGCCCGCCTCCTCGGCCCGCCAGAGCCGGCCGGCGTCGACGGTGATGAGGACGTCGGCCGGGCTGTTGGCGCCCTCCAGCCTGATGCGCTCGATCAGCTCGTCGGCTTCGGCCTCGATCCGGTTGATCGTGATCCCTGTTTCCTTCGTGAAGTCGCCGTAGAGCTTCTCGTCGGTGTCGTAGTGGCGGGAGCTGTAGAGGTTCAGCTCCTCGGCCTTCGCCTGGGACGCGAGGCCGAGGGCGGCGAGGGCGAGGAGGAGGGGCAGGCGGCGCATGAAAGGGTCTCCAAGGAGGGGGTGTCGGCCCGCTCACAACCACGCCGGCGGCGGGCGCCGCAACGTGAAAGCGGCGTTCGCTGAACTGTTCTAGTTCAAGAAACCGCCCGCCGCCCCAGGCCCGCCACCAAGGGCTCGGGCACCGGGGGTTCGGGCGCCAGGGGTTCGGGCGCCAGCGCGGCGTAGGCGCTCTGGTGGTAGAGGAGCGGCCGGCGGTGCGGCTCCGCCTCCAGATGGAGGACGCGGCCGACGAGGATGACGTGGTCGCCGCCCTGGTACTTGTGGGCGACGGTGCATTCGAGGCGGGCGGCCGTCCCCCCGATCAGGGGCGAGCCGAACGGCCCGTCGCGCCACGCCACCCCCTTGAAGCGCCCGGAGGCCGGCGGGGCGGCGAACCGTTCGGAGAGCGGCCGCTGGTCCTGCGCCAGCACGTTGACGGCGAAGTGCGGCGCCTCCAGGAGGTCCCAGTAGACGTGGGTATGACGGCCGAGCGAGAACAGGACGAGGGGCGGGTCGAGCGAGACCGAGTTGAACGAGTTGACGGTGAGGCCGACGGGCCTGCCCCGGCTTCGGGCCGTCACCACCGTGATCCCCGTCGCAAAGCAGCCGAGCGCCGCCCTAAACCCGTCCCCGTCGATCGTCATCCCGCCTCCAAAGCCGTGCCGCCACGCTAGCAGATCGTTCGGCGCCCGGGCCAGGACAAGGTCGGCCGACCGGCCGACCGGCACGGCGGCCCTGGACAGCGGCCCGCAAAGCCCTATCACTGCCCCTCGTTGTGAACGGGGGGGTTCGAGTGGAGGAACGACATGGCGGGTGCCATCATCGACGGCAAGGCGAGTGCCGCGCGGCTGCGCGAACGGGTGGGCGCGGAGGCGAAAGCCTTCGAGGCGGCGCACGGGGTTAGGCCCGGCCTCAAGGTCATCATCGTCGGCGACAACCCGGCGAGCCGGGCCTATGTCCGCACCAAGGCGAGGATGGCCGAGGAAGCGGGGCTCGCGGGCGAGCTGATCGAGCTGCCCGACACGACGACGACGGAGGAACTGCTGGGCCACGTCGAGCGGCTCAACGCCGACCCGCTCACGCACGGGATCCTGGTCCAGCTGCCCTTGCCCAAGCGGATCGACGAGGCGCTGGTGCTCGACGCCGTCCACCCCGACAAGGACGTGGACGGCTTCCACCCCCTCAACGTCGGTCGCCTGTTCTCGGCGCAAAAAGGGCTGCCGGAGGATCTCCTCGTCCCCTGCACGCCGTATGGCTGCCTCTACATGCTCAAGGAAACCCTGGGCGCGGACGGGCTCAAGGGGGCGAACGCCGTCATCGTCGGCCGCTCCAACATCGTCGGCAAGCCGATGGCGGCCCTCCTCCTGAGCGCCGACTGCACCGTCACGGTCGCCCACTCGCGCACGAAGGACCTGCCGAGCGTGTGCCGGGGCGCCGACATCCTCGTCGCCGCCGTGGGGCGGCCGCGCATGGTCCAGGGCGACTGGGTCAAGGAGGGGGCGGTCGTAATCGACGTCGGCATCAACCGGGTCGAGGGCGCGGACGGCAAGGGGCGGATCGTCGGCGACGTGGACTTCGGGCCCGCCGCCGAACGGGCGGGCGCCATCACCCCCGTGCCCGGCGGCGTCGGACCGATGACGGTGGCCTGCCTCCTTCGCAACACGCTGGTCGCCGCCCGCAACCTCGCGGGCGGCTGACCCTCAGCCGCCGTGGGCGGCGCGGCTGTCGGCCGGCGCCTCCGCGCGCTCGGTCATCCCGTAGTCGCGGACGACGCCCGCGACGCGCAGCCGGTAGTCGGCGAAGATGCCGCCCCGCCCCGCCGCTTGGCTCGCCCGGTGGCGGGGCCGGTTGCGCCAGTCGGCGAGCGCCGCCTCGTCGCGCCAGAACGACAGGGACAGGAGCTTGTCGGGCTCGGTCAGGCTCTGGAAGCGCTCGATCGAGACGAAGCCCTCGGCGTCCGCCAGCTCGGCGCGCATCGTGGCGGCGACGTCCAGGTAATGCGCCTTCTCGCCTTCCGCGAGCCACATCTCGAAAACGACGGCGATCATGGTCCTTGCTCCTTCGAGGCGGGCCGGTCGGCCTATCTAGCCGTTCGGACGTTGCCGTGCCAGTCGCCGCCGGGGCCGGCCTCAAGGGCGGGCCTCGGCGCGTCGAACGCCTGGCTCAAGGCCCCGATGCCCAGGATGGTGCCGAGCGCCAGCGCGAGGGCGACGGCGAGGCGGTGGGCGCGCGGGGTTCCGGAGCCCTCGGTTTCGAGCAGGGTTGCGTCCGCCATGATCCTACCTTTCCTCGGCTGGAGGACCGGAAGATGGCGCCGCCGAAGCTCCAAGGAAAACCAATCTATTTAATGATCATGATAATGGAGCTTTATGGGAACGCCCCTTGCTAGGGGGGGCGCTGCGCCGGATCGCCACGGGCTACCGCGACGCGAGGCGGGAGCCGTTCCACGGCCACCCGATGCTCGGGTTCGTTCGGCGGACGGCGCCCGCCGCCGTCGCAAGCGCCCTCCAGGACCGCCGGGGCCGGGTGGTGCGCGGCGGCGCCGGCTGGCAGGGCTGGGCGGCGGTGCCGTGGGTCGCCGTGTTCGAGACGGCGGTGACGCGAAGCGCGAAGCGCGGCCACTACGTCGTCTACCTGTTCCACGGCTTCGAGCCCCGCTTCTACCTCGCCCTCGTCCACGGCACCGTCGCCGTCCGCGACCGCTTCGGCGACGGTACGCGCGACGAGCTGCGCCGCCGGGCGGGGCTGATTCGCGCCGCCCTCCCCGACGCCGCCCGCCGCTTCCCCCTGCCCGAGGCGTCCCTCGGCGGCATCGGCGCCCTGCCGCTCGACTACGAGGCCGCCGTGGCCTTCGGCCGCGCCTACGACGCGAGGGGTCTGCCGGACGAGGCGGCCCTGCAAGCCGACCTGAACGCGCTCGCCGACGCCGCCCGCGACCTCGCCCGCATGGGCGGCGTCCCGGCGCTGTCCGGCCCCGGCGAGACCTGAAAGCCCCGCGCCCCCGTCCCCTCAAGCCCTTGCATCAACGCACGAAGTCCGCCGCTCGGGTTCGTTTCGCCATTCCGTCGTCCCGGCGCGGTGCGATCCCGCGGGTGAGCCGTGCCGACGGCAAAGCCGCTTGTTATAGGACATTTTTCCTTAAACGTCCACGGACGGAACGGCGCCGCTTCGAGAGGCTGGGAAAGTTCCGGCCTTACGTCCCCGCCGGTTTCGGCGACGATCGGGCCAGCCCACGAGGAGCCCGGCCATGAAGACCCGCATCCTGAAAGAGTACCGCGACGCTATCACCGCCGCCCGCGCCGCCGGCTGGTCGTCCTGGGACGTCTACTGGGCGATCGGCCGCCACGCCCCCGCCGACCCCGCCGCCTTCCTCCGCTGGGAGGATTGAGGGTCCTTCTCCTAAACAAACGGAAACAAGGAAGGAAAAGGCCCCGCGCCGGCGGACGCGAAGCGTCGTCCTACCGCCACACCTTGGCCGCCAGATCCCGCATGTTGCCGCCGAGGATGCGGGCGAGGTCCCCTTCGGCGTACCCCAGCTTCAGGAGCCCGGCGACGATGCCGGGGAGCTGCTCCGGCTCGGCCAGCTTCACGTCGAGCCCGTTCGCGTAGCCGTGCGCCTTGGGCCACCAGTAGCCCTTGACGAGGCCCTTCGGGTTCTCGTCGAGCCCGCCCGCCGGGTAGCAGTAGTCGATGCCGAGCCCGACGCGCTCCGGGCCGACGCGCTGGACGAGGTGGTCGACGTGGCGGACGATGGCGGGGGTGCCGGCCTTGAGGTCGCCAAGGAAGCGCCCGACGCCGTTGACGCAGACGACGCCGCCCGTGGCGACGCAGGCGTCGATCTGCGCGTCGGTCACGTTGCGCCCGTCGTCGCAGAGGGCGCGCGGGTTGGCGTGGCTGAAGAAGACGGGGGCGGTCGACGCCGCCATGACGTCGAGGCTGGTGCGGTGGCCCGTGTGCGAGCAGTCCATGAGCATCCCGGCCGCGTTGATCGCCGCCACCATCCTGCGCCCGAGCGGCGTGAGCGGCACGTCGTCGTCGTAGCAGCCGCCGCCGAGCGGGTTGTTGCGGTTGTAGGCGAGGTGGATCTGCCGGACGCCGAGGTCGTAGAAGAGGGCGACCATCTCGGTCCGGCCCAGAAGGGGCACCCCGCCCTCCAGGTCGAAGGCGACGGCGAGCCGTCCCCCTGCCCTCGCCCGCTCGACGTCCGCGACCGAGCCCGCGAGGACGAAGCGGTCGGCGTGGCGGCGGACCTGCGCCCGAAAGCCCGCCAGCACGGCCATGACCTGTTCGAGCGGGTTCATGTCCATGCCGACGTTGACCGAGACGAAGTCGACCCCCTGCGCGCGGTGGCGTTCCAGGACTCCGACGTCCATGTCGGGGTGCAGCGGCAGGCAGGAATGCGCGTCCCAGACGAGGTGGCGCTTGAGAACGTCCTCCGCTTCCGCCGTCGCCGTCATGGTCCCTCCTCTCGAAGCCGTCCCCGTTTGTGGCGGCTTCGACCGGCCGCTGGCAAGGGGGGTGCCGGCACACGTTGCTGTTGCCATCCAGGGCGGTTTCGTCGATCAAGAGGGTCAACGGCGACGGGCATCAGGGAAGGAACGCGCGCATGAAGGGAACGGCAACCGGCTTCAAGAGGGCGCTCAGGATCTCGCTCTTAAGCGCGATCGCGGCGGCGCCGGCGATGGCGCAGGAGGCGAGCGACGGGGTCGTCAAGATCGGCATCCTCAACGACCAGTCCGGGGTCTACGCCGACTTCGGCGGCAAGTGGTCGGTGGAGGCGGCGAAGATGGCCGCCGAGGATTTCGGCGGCGAGGTCCTGGGCGTGCCCGTCCAGATCATCGACGCCGACCACCAGAACAAGCCCGACATCGCCTCCAACATCGCCCGGCAGTGGTACGACACGGAGCAGGTCGACGCGATCATGGAGCTGACGACCTCCTCGGTGGCGCTCGCCGTCCAGGGGCTGTCCAAGGAGAAGGGGAAGATCGACATCGTGGTGGGTGCCGCGACGACCAAGCTCACCGGCGACCAGTGCTCCCCCTACGGCTTCCACTGGGCCTACAACACCCGCTCCCTCGCGGTCGGGACGGGCGGCGCGCTCGTCGAGGCGGGCGGCGACACGTGGTTCTTCCTCACCGCCGACTACGCGTTCGGCTACCAGCTCGAGAAGGACACGGGCGACGTCGTCAAGGCGAAGGGGGGCAAGGTGCTGGGCTCGGTGCGCCATCCTTTGTCGACGACCGACTTCTCCTCCTTCCTCCTCCAGGCGCAGGCGTCGGGCGCCAAGGTGATCGGCCTCGCCAACGCCGGGCTCGACACCAACAACGCGATCAAGCAGGCCTCCGAGTTCGGCATCGTCCAGGGCGGGCAGCGCCTCGCCGCCCTCCTCTTCACGCTCGCCGAGGTCCACGGGCTCGGCCTCGACGCGGCGCAGGGCCTGACCCTGACCGAAGGCTACTACTGGGACCTGGACGACGACAACCGCGCGTTCGCCGAGCGGTTCATGAAGCGCACCGGGCGGATGCCGAACATGATCCAGGCCGGCACCTACTCGGCCGTGACCCAGTACCTGAAGGCGGTCAAGGCGGCCGGGACCGACGCGACCGAGGCGGTGGCGAAGGGGCTCCACGAGATGCCGGTCGACGACTTCTTCGGCAAGGGCGGCAAGGTCCAGCCGACGGGGCGGATGGTCCACGACATGTACCTGTTCGAGGTGAAGAAGCCGGACGAGAGCACGAAGGACTGGGACTACTACAAGCTGATCAGCACGATCCCCGGCGACGAGGCCTACGGCCCGCCCAGCCCCGACTGCAAGACCGGCCAATAGGACGCGGATGGCCACCGCCGCGGCCGCGAGGGGGGCGGCTCCCGCCGCCCCCGCCATCCTCTCGGCCAGGGGGCTGACGAAGGCGTTCAAGGGCTTCGTCGCCGTGAAGGACGTCGACCTCGACGTGCGGGAAGGCACGATCCACGCCCTCATCGGCCCGAACGGCGCCGGCAAGACCACCGTCTTCAACCTGCTCACCAAGTTCCTGAAGCCGACGGGCGGGCGGATCGCCTACGACGGCCGCGACATCACCGGCCTCGCCCCCGCCGAGGTGGCCAGGGCCGGCCTCGTCCGCTCGTTCCAGATCTCGGCCGTCTTCCCCCACCTCACCGTCCTCGACAACGTCCGGGTGGCGCTCCAGCGCCGGGCGGGGCTCGCCACCCAGTTCTGGCGCTCGGAGCGGGCGCTGCGGCGGCTGGACGGGCAGGCGCTCGCCCTCGTCGAGGCGGTCAACCTCCAGGACGTCCGGGGCAGCACCGCCGTCGAACTGCCCTACGGCCGCAAGCGCGCGCTCGAGATCGCCACGACGCTGGCGCTGGAGCCCAAGGTGATGCTGCTCGACGAGCCGATGGCCGGCATGGGGCACGAGGACATCGGCCGCATCGTCGACTTGGTGCGCCGGGTGGCCAAGGGCCGCACCGTCCTCATGGTCGAGCACAACCTTTCGGTCGTCGCCGACCTGTGCGACCGCGTCACCGTGCTCCAGCGCGGCGAGGTGCTGGCCGAGGGCAACTACGCCGAGGTCAGCGCCGACCCCCGCGTCCGCGCCGCCTACATGGGGAGCGAGGATGACGGCTGAACCCCTCCTCAAGGTCGAGGGGCTCCAGGGCTGGTACGGCGAGAGCCACGTCCTGCACGGGGTCGACATCGAGGTGCGCCAAGGCGAGACCGTGACCCTCCTCGGCCGCAACGGCGCCGGCAAGACGACGACGCTCAGGGCGATCATGGGCATCCTCGGCCGGGCCGAGGGCCGGGTGCGCTTCGCCGGCGACGACCTCCTGGGATTGCCCCTGCACAAGGTGGCGCGGCGGGGGATCGGCTACGTGCCCGAGGAACGCGGCATCTTCGCCGGCCTCGACGTCATGGAGAACCTGACGCTCCCGCCGCGCAACGAGGGCATCCGGCTCTCGCTCGACGAGCTGCGCGACCTGTTCCCGAACCTCGACGAGCGCCGCCACAGCCAGGGGACCAAGCTCTCGGGGGGCGAGCAGCAGATGCTGGCCATCGCCCGGACGCTGCACGCGGGCGCAAGGCTCCTCCTCCTCGACGAGCCGACCGAGGGCCTCGCCCCCGTCATCGTCCAGCGCATCGGCGAGGTCGTCCGCACCCTGAAGGCGCGGGGCATGACGATCCTCCTCGTCGAGCAGAACTTCCGCTTCGCAAGGCGGGTCGCCGACCGCCACTACGTCATGGAGGACGGGCGGATCGTCGGCGCCTTCGACGCGGGCGAGGTCGACGCCCGCATGGACGAGCTGCACGAGATCCTGGGCGTCTGAGGGTAAAAAGCGCATGACGACGATCCTCGGCCTTCCGCTCCCGGTCCTATTGGGCCAGCTTCTCCTCGGCCTCATCAACGGCTCGTTCTACGCGCTGTTAAGCCTCGGGCTCGCCGTCATCTTCGGGATGCTCCAGGTCGTCAATTTCGTCCACGGCGCCCTCTACATGCTGGGCGCGTTCGCCGCCTACCTCCTCCTCCACTACGCGGGCATCGGCTACTGGCCCGCCCTCGTCCTGGCCCCCCTCATCGTCGCCGCGCTCGGCGTCCTGATCGAGCGGCTCCTCCTGCGCCGCCTCCACGGGCTCGACCCCCTCTACGGCCTCCTCCTCACCTTCGGCCTCTCGCTCATCCTGGAGGGGCTGTTCCGCGACGCGTTCGGCACGTCGGGGCAGGTCTACGCCCCGCCCACGGCGCTCGCGGGCGGGGTCAACCTCGGCTTCATGTTCATGCCGGTCTACCGGGGCTGGGTCGTCGTCGCCTCGCTCGTCGTCTGCCTCGCCACCTGGATCGTCATCGAGCGGACCAAGTTCGGCGCCTACCTTCGCGCCGCCACCGAGAACGCCACCCTGGTCCAGGCGTTCGGGGTCAACGTGCCCGTTCTCCTCACCCTCACCTACGCGCTCGGCGCCGGCCTCGCGGGCCTTGCCGGCGTGCTCGCCGCCCCCGTCTACCAGGTGAGCCCGCTCATGGGGCAGCACCTCATCATCGTCGTCTTCGCCGTCGTCGTCATCGGCGGCATGGGCTCGATCATGGGCGCCGTCGCCGCCGGCTACCTGCTCGGCATCCTGGAGGGCTTCACCAAGGTGTTCTACCCCGAGGCCTCCAACATCGTCGTCTTCGTCATCATGGCCGTGGTGCTGCTGATCCGCCCGGCCGGCCTGTTCGGCAAGGAATAGGGGGGAGTAGCGGCATGGCGGTCCGAACGCAGGAACTCGGCGGCGTCGCTTCAAGCGGGGGGCGGCGGCAGGGCGCCCTCGGCTGGGGCCTCGCGCTCGCAGCGCTCCTCTTCCTCCTCGTCGCCCCCTTCCTCGTCTACCCGATCTTCGTCATGAAGATCCTCTGCTTCGCCCTCTTCGCCTGCGCCTTCAACCTGCTGCTGGGCTACGTCGGCCTCCTCTCCTTCGGCCACGCCGCCTTCTTCGGCTTCGGCGCCTACGTCACCGCGCATGCCGCCAAGGCCTGGGGCCTGACCCCCGAGGTGTCGATCGTCCTGGGCGCCCTCACCGGGGCCGCGCTCGGCCTCGTCGTCGGCTTCGTCGCCATCCGCCGCCAGGGCATCTACTTCGCCATGATCACGCTCGCCCTGGCGCAGATGGTCTTCTTCCTCTCGGTCCAGGCCCCCTTCACCGGCGGCGAGGACGGCCTCCAGGGCGTGCCGCGCGGCCGCCTCCTCGGCCTGATCGACCTCGACCAGCCCTTGGCCATGTACTACTTCGTCGTCGCCGTCTTCCTCTTCGGCTTCGCCGCGGTCTGGCGCATCGTCCACTCGCCCTTCGGCAACGTCCTCAAGGCGATCCGCGAGAACGAGCCCCGCGCCGTCTCGCTCGGCTACCGCGTCGACCGCTACAAGCTGGGCGCCTTCGTCATGTCGGCGGCCCTCGCCGGCCTCGCCGGCGGCACCAAGGCCCTCGTCTTCCAACTGGCCTCGCTCACCGACGTCCAGTGGCAGATGTCGGGCGAGGTCATCCTCATGACCCTGCTCGGCGGCGTCGGCACCCTCCTCGGCCCCGTCGTCGGCGCCGCCCTCGTCGTGTCCTTGCAGAACTACCTCGCCACCATGAACGTCCCCGTCGACGTCGTCATCGGCGCGGTCTTCGTCGTCTGCGTGCTGGCGTTCCGGCGGGGGATCGTAGGGGAGATCCGGGCGCGGTTCAGGCGGTAGAACGCGCTTCGCGCCCGCTGCGCGGGGCTTTTTCTTTCTTTTTTCGTCAGTTTGGCGCCGG
>JAGRGG010000152.1 GCA_020445645.1 Geminicoccaceae bacterium
ACCTGCGGACGCGAAGCGTGTCCTACGTCACCACGACCTTGACTCCGCCCGTCTTTCCCACCGCCTCCGCCCGCACCGCGTCCCCTTGCCGAACGAAGCGCAGCGACACCTTGCCTCCGGCCACGCGCAGGCCGTGCAGGGACAGGTCATCGACCCCGTCGGGCAGCATTGGGCGCCGGATCTCGAGGCGCCGGCCGAAGCCGTCGGCGTGCAGGCCCAGCGTCTCGACGAGCATGAACGGCAGGGCGCCCGCCGACCACGCCTGGAGCGGGTCGGCGCGGGGCGTGTGGGTCGGCCCGCCGCCGGGGAGGCGCTCCGTGCCGGCCATGAACTCGGGCAGCCGGTTGAGGCGGAAGCCCTTCGCCGCGTCCAGCGTCGCCGCCATGATCCGGGACGCCGCCGCGTCCTCCTTGTAGCGGCGCAGGCCCGACACGATCAGCGCGTTGTCAAACGGCCAGACGCTGCCCTGCTGGTAGGCGAAGGGGGCGAAGCGGGGGTGGTCCGTGGACAGCGTCCGCACCCCCCAGCCGGAGAACATGTCCGGCCGCATCACGCGTTCCGCGACGCGCGCCGCGTGCTTGGGGGACGCGATCCCGGTCCACAGGACCTGGGCGGCGTTGGAGGCGACGGAGGCGACCTGCCGTCCGCCCCGCTCCAAAGCGAGGCAGTAGCAGCCCTCGTCCTCCATCCAGAAATCCTTCAGGAAGCGCGCCTTCAAGGCCTCGGCGGCCGCGTCCAGCCGGTCCGCGGCGACGCCCTCGCCGGCGCGGCGCAGGAGGCGGGCGATCAGCTTTCGCGCCCGGTAGGCGTAACCTTGCACCTCGACCAGCGCCAAGGGCGGCACGGGGTAGGCGCCGTCCGCCCGGAGCACGCCGTTGCCGGAATCCCGCCAGCTCTGGTTCACCGGCTGGTCGCCCTTCGCCAGCCCGTCGTAGGCGACGTAGCCCGCCCCGTTCTCGGCCGCCTTGCGGTCGAGCCACGCGAGCGCCCGGTCGACGTTCGGCCGCAGCGCCCGGAACAGGTCGAGGCTGCCGGTCCACTCGGCGTGGTGCCCGATCGCGATCAGGAACAGGAGGGTGGCATCCACCGCCTCGTAGCTCGGCGTCTGCGGCACCTCGCCCAGGTGGGCCATCTCGCCGACCCTGAGTTCGTGCAGGATCTTGCCCGGCTGCTCGCCGGTCCGCGCGTCGTCCTTCGTCCCCTGCCAGTGCGCCAGCGCCTTCGTCGTGCACGCCGCGAGATCGGGGTTGAAGGCGATGCACTGGATGGTCGGCAGGAGGCTGTCGCGGCCGAACAGCCCCACGAACCAGGGGAGCCCCGCCGCCGTGAAACGGTGCTCCCCCCGCCGCACGTCCAGAAGGGCGATGTCGGAGAGGGAGCGCGTCACGGCCTTCCCCAAGCCCCCGCCCGTGGCCTCGATCCGGGCGCAGCCGTCGAGCAGCGCCGCCACCGCCTTTCGCCGCGCCGCCTCGGGGTCGCGCGGCACGCGGGGCGGGGCGGGGGGTCTGGCGCCGACCGGCCGCTCGTCCACCCGGCAGGCGACGGCGAGGGTCAACCCCGCCCCCGGATCCAGCGCCAGCTCGAAATGGGCGGCGCACCCCTCGGTCGTGCGCGGCGCCACGACGGCCGGCAGGGAGAACGTCGCCGTCAGGGTCCGCAGAACGTCGTCGGCGCCCTCGTAGGCGAAGCGCAGCGCCTTGCCGTCCCAGGACGGTGCGTGCATCCGGCCCCGCCGGCCGGGCGGCGTCCCCCGCAGGATGAACGTGCTCTCGAACCGCGTGGCGAAGGTCAGCGCGACCGGGAGGACGACGCGCCCGGTGCCGAAGTTGCGGACGCGGATCACGTCGACGAACGTGTCGTCCTGGACCAGGAACGTCCGGCGCAGCCCCAGCCCATGCCCGTCGACGGTCCTCCCGTCGGCGGCGGAGATCTCGGGGTTCGTCAGGTCGACCCTGGCCGCGATCCCCTCTTCCGCCGAGGACATCAGGAGGAGGGGCTCGGCACCGCCCAGGCGCAGCCGGTAGGCCCCAAGGTAGCAGGTGTCGCGGTAGAACAGGCCGAACCCCGGCTCGTCTCCCGGCACGTCCCCGTCCTCCCGCGTCAGCAGGACGAGGTCGCCCGCCTTTAAGAGCATCGGGTGGCGGATGTCGATCAGGAGCGGGGGGTTCGCCATGATGGGTTGCCTGCCTCGGTGCGCGCGGCCCGCCCGGCTCCGCAAGGCGGGCTTCTTGTTCATTCCTGGCAGGGCCGACCCCGGTATCCCGTGCCGGTCCCGCCCCAACCAACGAGAACGAGGGTTTGTTCCCCCCGCCCGTCGCCGCCGCCCCGCCGAGAAAACCGGCCGTCCCGTCGGCCCGCCGCCTTTGGATGAAATCGCCCTCGTGGAGGCGTCCGTCGGGTTCTTTCGCAGGAAAGGGCCGTGCCGCCGATACGGGCGCAGACGACGCGCGTGGCGGTTCTGGCTGGCTCCAATTCTTGGGCTGCAAGGCAGCCCGGCGGGAGGTTTCCCACGACCGGGAATGCCGTCGTCCGCGCCTGCATCGGCGGGAAGGTGAAGCGGGAGGCCGCGACGGTGCTGGCGGCGATGCGCCTGACCGTGTCCGATGCCTTCCGCATGAGACGGTACGGGTCGCCGCTGAACGGCGCCCGCCGTTCGAACCGCTCGTGCCGAACGCCGAAATGATGGAAGCCGCGCGGCGCGGCAGGCCGGTCGCGGCAGGGCGCCCCGACCATATTCTACGGCGTAAGGAAAGGGTTCCAGGCGGGGCCGGTTGCCGGGAGCTTCTCCAAGATCCTACGATCCCGGCTCGAGAAGACTTGCGGCAAGCTGCGGTGGGTCTCGTCACGCCCGCCCCGCAACTTGAGCCGCTTTGCCTCGAGTCGCGCCCCCACTGCCGCCCGCGAAGATTCAGGCCGCGGCGAACACGATGACGATGACGACCCAGGTCCAATACCACACCCCCGCGGTCGGGTAGCAGATGATGCCGTACCCCTGCAGGACGATGTCGCGGTAGAGGGTCGGGTGATACTGCTCGATGATCGCCTGTGAATGCAGGATCGGCTCGTCACCGCCGCCGCCCTCGTAGGACTCCGGAGGCAGCTCGGTTCGGATGATGTTGAGCGGGACTTCGTGAACGGACTCGCCCTTCAGGTTGACCACCCTCGCCCGGGGGGTGGGCGAGTCGGGGATCCGCTCGATGATGTAGCACCCCTTCGGGATCTTCTTCGCCATTTCGTGCTTCTCAGGGAGCGACAGATAGACGAGGAACATCTTCTGGGCATACTCGGGGCGCGTGCCATCCGGCGGTGCTATGAGCGCGTTCACGATGACATACTCACCCCTTACAGCCAGCGCGATATCGACCGGGAGCAGATCGACCTTGGCCTCGCGCGCCGCCTTCTTGAGTTGATCGGCGACCTTGCGTTGAAGCGAATCCAGTCCAGAAAGCTGCATCGTCAACCTCCCGTAGGAGCCGTGGCCTCCGGCCAACGTTTCCCCTATGCCGGCTCCCGAACGACGATCATGCGTCGGTTTGCCGCATGAGGCAAGCCTCCGACGACGCGGACAAGTCCCGTGTGGCTGAACCGCTCGCAAACAAGAGAAAAAGGCCCGGCACCCGCGGACGCGAAGCGTTCAGAACCGCCCCCGCAGCCCCTCGATCAGCCGCCCTTGCGCCGCCGGATCGCGCTCCGGCCCGACCCCGTGGTGCCAGACGGCGCCGGGCCACGCGGGGTCGTTCAGGAAGCGGCCGACGACGTGGACGTGCATCTGCCGCACCACGTTGCCGATGAGGGCGACGTTGACCTTGTCGGGGCGGCGGCCGCCCTCCTCCAGGGCGGCGACGGCCGCGTCGGCCCGGAGGATTTCCCGCCACAGCCGGGTGCGGTCGTCGGGGGCGAGGTCGCGCAGGTCGGCGAGCCCCGGCCGTTCCGGCACGAGGAGGAGCCAGAGGAAGCGGGCGTCCCGCTTCAGCCTGACGTGGCAGAGCGGCAGGGCGGCGACGGCGTCGCTGCCGGCCGCGAGCCTGGGATCGAGGGCGAAAGCCGGGGCGTTCTCCACGAAGGTCGTTCCTTGCCGTTCGCCCATGACCCCCGGCACCGCTTGCGCTATCCTTCAGGCCGTCGAGCGCGGCCGTCAAGGGAGGGGGACGAGGCATGATCAGGGTCGACTGCATCCTGGACGCGAAGGCGTCTCTTGGCGAGGGGATCGTCTGGGACGAGCGCGAGGGGCTGCTGTGGTGGGTCGACATCGACGGCCGGAGCCTCAACGGCCTCGACCCGTCGAGCCTGGAGACGCGGCGGATCGGCCTGCCGTCCCGCCCCGGCTGCCTTGCGATGCGGGAGGCGGGCGGGATCCTGATCACCCTGGAGGACGGCTTTCACTTCCTCGACCCGGCGACGGGCGCCCTCGAGCCCATCGTCGACCCCGAGCCGGACCGGCCGGGGAACCGCTTCAACGACGGCGCCGCCGACCCCGCCGGGCGGATGATCGCCGGCACGATGCCCCTGGGTCCGCGCGAGCCCGTCGCCGCCTTCTACCAGTTGGGGACCGACCTTTCCTGCCGCCTGCTCATGAACGGCTTCACGGTGACGAACGGGGTCGCCTTCAGCCCGGACGGCCGCACGTTCTACTTCTCCGAGACCGTGCCCCAGGTACGGACGGTCTGGGCCGCCGACTACGACCCCGAGACGGGGGAGATGGCGAACCGCCGGGTCTTCGTCGACACGCACGGGCTGGACAGCCGCCCCGACGGGGGCACGATCGACGCCGACGGCTGCTACTGGATGGCCGGCCTCGACGGCGGGCAACTCGTCCGCTTCACGCCCGAGGGCAGGGTCGACCGGACCGTCGACATGCCGGTCAGGAAGCCGACCAAGATCGCGTTCGGGGGCGGGGGCCTGGACACGCTCTACGTCACCTCGATCGGCGCCGGCGCCGACCCCGCGGTCGAGCCCCAGGCCGGGGGGATCTTCGCGCTCCGCGTCCCCGGGGTCCAGGGTATGCCCGCCTTGCGTTTCGGCGGGTAAGCCGCTTGCCAAAGGGGGGCGGTTGGCCTGAAACTGGGACTTGCGTCCGCCTTCTCGCCGTCCTCCTGGCCTTCGCCGGCGGAACGGCGGCGGCGGAGCCCTACGGGGACGCCGAATGGCGGGACGCGCTGCGGGCGGGCACGGCCGCCGCGTTCGAGCGCTACCTGGAGCGCCGTCCGCTCGGCCGCTTCGCGTCCGAGGCGTTCCGCTGCCTCGTCGAGGGCCGGCAAAGCGGGGGCGACGCAAAGGCCTGCGCCGCCTGGAAGGGTCCGGGGCCGCGGCCGCCGACGACCCGGACGGAGGGGGTCGCGGTCGAGGTCTACTGACCGTCGATCGACTCGGGGATAGGGAAAGGAAGCACGAACGTGCGCGCGAACCAGCCAACAACCCGCCTCCGGTGGGGCCTCGCCGTCCTTTGTCTCACGGGCTGGGGCCTCATCGGCTGCGGCGGCCCCCCGCCCGTCGACCTGAACGCGATCGGCTACCAGCAGCCCGCCGCGAAGCCCGGGATGCCGGACGACCGCAAGGTCGAGGCGCAACCCGCGACGCTCGCCGCCGCGGCGGCCACCTTGAGCACCCCCGTCGCCGTCGCCCAGACCGACCCCGTCCGGGGCTTCGCCGTCTTCCGCTACAGCGGCGACCCCGCCCCCTACATCGACTGCGGCACCCTCTACGCCGACGGCGGCGCCGTGCCGGCCGCGAGCCCGCAGGCGCAGCTCAGCCGCTTTGCCGCCCAGCGCGACTGGCGGGCGCTGCGCCAGATGCGGCTCGACGCCCGCGTCGTCGCCCGCTTCAAGGGCGAGGGCGGTGCGACCCGCATGATCACCGACGCCACCTACGTCGTCACCCGGACGACCGACACGGTCGACGGCAACGGCGCCGTCATCGGCACGCGGCGCGACACGATCGACTTCGAGAGCGGTGGCACCGGCCGCTTCGGCAAGGGCACCGTCTGCCAGCCGAACGGCGACCTGGAGCGGCGGACGGCGCAGCGGATCGTCGACGCCGCAGGGACCGCGCCCGTCGCCTCGACCGGCCCATCGCCAAGCGGGGCCGCCGCCGCGACGACGGTGACGGCCCTGCCGCCGCCCGGCGAGCCCTCCGGCCTTCCGCCGCTTGGGGGGGCGCTCGGGGGGGCGCCGACGGCGCCCACACCCCTGGACCTGCCGGACCTCTCCCGCGCCCGGAGCGCGCCCGCGGGACCGGCGCCCGTGACCCTCGCCTTCGCCGCCCCGCCGGCCACGGCGGAGGTGATACGCCGGCCCTGCGCCGAGGCGACCGTGGTGGAGCAGAAAGGGGCCTTCAGCGTCGTCGGCTACGTCCGCTCGTCCAAAGACCGCCCGGCGGTGCTGGACGAGGCGCGGCGGCGGACCGGCGGTTCCCAAGTCAAGGACCGGCTCGTGGCGCTGCCGCGCGGCGGCTGCGACCTCATGACGACGGCGGCCCGGATCGGCACGGCCGACCTGCCCGGCCTCGCTGTGTCCCTGGAGGGCAAGCCGCGCCAGCTGACCAACGGCGAGAAGGTGCGGCTCGACGTGACGATGCCCGGTGCCGACCGCTACTTCGACGTCGCCTACCTCGACTCCGAGGGAATGATCGAGCACCTCGGCCCCCGCTTCATCGACAAGGGCGCCGTCGGCGAGCGGTTCGTCTACGAGACCGGCTACGCGGTGAAGCCGCCCGGTGGCGGCGAGGCGATCCTCGTCATTGCCAGCCGGGCGCCCGTCTTCACGACCGGACGCCCCCTGCGCGAGCCCGTGGCCGCCTACCTGGACGCCCTCAGCCGGCGCATCGGCGCCGGCCTGAACGGCACCGCCGTCCGCGTCCTCGTCCTCAACACGGCCAAGTAGGGGCCGCGCCGCCTTGAGCCCGGAACGCGGACGGGCCGGCCGGCTGGCCAAGGCGCCGACGCCAGAACGCCTGCGGCGGCGGGCGCTCCACTACCTGGAGCGCTTCCCCAGCGGCGAGGCGAACCTGCGCCGGGTGCTCCGCCAGCGGGCGCTGCGCGAGGCGGCGGCGCTCGACCTCGACTCGGAAGCGGTCGCGGCGACGGTCGACGCCGTCGTCGCCGAGATGGCCGGTCTCGGCCTCGTCGACGACCGGGCGTTCGCCGAGGGCCGCGCCCGCAGCCTGCTCGCCAAGGGCCGCCCGCCCTCCAGGGTTCGCCAGACCCTGCGCGCCAAGGGGATCGACCCCAACACCGCCCGGTCCGCCCTCGACGGCCTCGCCGAGGGCGAGGGCCTGGACGAAGCGCGGGCCGCGCTCGCCTTCGCCCGCCGCCGCCGCCTCGGCCCCTACCGGAAGGGCGAGGCCGACCCCGGCCGCGAACTCGCCATCCTCGCCCGCGCCGGCTTCACCTACGCCACCGCGAAGCGGGTCGTCGAGGCGGAGGACGAGGCGGCGGTGCTCGATCTCGAAAGGTAGGATCGCGCTTCGCGCCAGCGGGCGCGAAGCGCAACTTCAGACCTTCACGTCGCACGCCCGCCCGCGCGGCGCGTCGGGGCCGGCGCGGCGGCGGCGGCGGCGGTCCTGGCGGCTGCCGGCGTCGCCGCCGTCGCGGGGCGCGTAGGGGCGGAAGGTCGTGCCCCCGGCGCGGCGTTCCCAGCGGTGCTCGCTGCCGTCGGGCAGGATGATGACGACGTCGTTGCCTTGCATGGCGTCTCCGTTCGGCCGGTGAAGGGCAGGATGATACGCGCCGCTTCATTGGGCATCGCCTTGCCCCCGTCGCGTCAGTATAAGGTCTGTTCGTGGCGTGGCGGCGAGCCGGGGAGCGATCCCACAGCGGGGTACGCCCCGCCGTTCACCGTGTCGCCCTGAGAGTTTTGAGAAGACGGGACGGTACGATGCAGCGACGGTTCTTCGGCACGGACGGCATCCGCGGCACGGCCAACGCGTGGCCGATGACGGCCGAGGTGGCGCTGGCGCTGGGCCGCGCGGCGGGCGAGACGTTCCGGCGCGGCGAGCACGGCGATCGGGTCGTCATCGGCAAGGACACCCGCCTTTCCGGCTACATGCTGGAGCCGGCCCTGACGGCGGGGTTCGTCTCGGCCGGGATGGGGGTGATGCTGGTGGGGCCGATGCCGACCCCCGCCGTCGCCTTCCTCACCCGTTCGCTCCGCGCCGACCTCGGCGTCATGGTCTCGGCCTCGCACAACCCGTTCGCCGACAACGGCATCAAGCTGTTCGGCCCCGAGGGGCTGAAGCTTTCCGACCAAGTCGAGGCCGAGATCGAGGACCTGATGCTGCGCTACCTGAGCGGCGAGCGCCGCGACGGCCACGCCCGGCCGGAGGCGTTGGGCCGCGCCCGGCGCGTCGAGGACGCGCGCGGGCGCTACATCGAGAATTTAAAGGCGAGCTTTCCGAAGGACCTCGACCTCGCCGGGCTTAAGGTTGTCGTCGACGCCGCCAACGGCGCCGCCTACCACATCGCCCCTGACCTGTTCTTCGAGCTTGGCGCCGAGGTGGTCGAACGGGGGACCGAGCCCGACGGGCTCAACATCAACGACGGCTGCGGCTCGACGAGCCCAGACGGCCTCGCCGCCGCCGTGCGCGAGGCCGGCGCCGACATCGGGATCGCCCTCGACGGCGACGCCGACCGGCTGATCCTCGTCGACGAGACGGGCGCCGTCGTCGACGGCGACCAAGTGCTGGCGCTCATCGCCCGCTCCTGGCTGCGCGCAGGGCTCCTGAAGGGCGACGGCATCGCCGCCACCCTCATGTCGAACTTCGGCTTGGAGCGGTTCATCGAGACCTTGGGCCTCGCCCTCCACCGCACCCAGGTCGGCGACCGCTACGTCGCCGAGCGGATGCGGGAGCGCGGGCTCAACGTCGGCGGCGAGCCGTCCGGGCACATCATCCTCGCCGACTTCGGCACCACGGGCGACGGCCTCATGGCGGCCTTGCAGGTGCTGGCCGTCATGCGGCGGGGCGGACGCCCGCTCTCCGAGGTCGCGCGCTGCTTCGATCCCCTGCCGCAACGGCTGAAGAACGTCCGCGTCGCCCGGCGGATCGACCTCGGCGCCGGCCGGGTCAAGGCGGCGCTCGACGCTGGCCATGCCCGGCTCGACGGCCAGGGGCGCCTCGTCGTCCGCCCGTCCGGCACCGAGCCCCTGATCCGGGTCATGGTCGAGGCCCGGGACGAGGCCACCCTCGGCGAGGTCCTGGAAACGGTCGCGGCGGCGATCGAGGCCGAGGCGAAGCAGGCCGCTTGAAATTCAACCTTAAGTTAAGATAGCCTCTCCCGGTGAACCGGGAGAGTGCCCTTGCGCCGCGTCGTTCTCTGCCTCGTCGTCCCCCTCGCCGCGTGCGCGCCGTCCGGCACGAACGAACCCGGCACGCAGGCGCTTGGCACGATCGAACCCGGCGCGGGGCCGGCGGCTTGGCCCGCCGACTGCGGCGCGGTCGTCGCCCGGCTCGCCGCCGGCGGCCCGACCGAAGGGGCGCCGGTCGCGGTCCGGGCACCGGACGGGATCCGGCTCGCCAACGACCTGGGCCTGCCCGCCGGGGGGCGCGCCCTCTGCCGGATCGAGGTCGGCCCCGCCGTGACGCTCGACGCGAACGAACCCGAGGTCGTGCGACGGACCAAGGCGCGGGGCAGCCGGCCCGAGGGCACCGAGCGGCGGCGCAACCCCGCTTACGACGCGGCGCGGCGCGCCTTGCAGGATGCCCGCAAGTCGGCGCGCGACGACGAGAAGACGCCGAGGCTCCTGAAGCCCTCCGACCCCGCGCTCGCCCTTCTGGGCTTGGCGATCCGGGGCGCCATCGGCGTCGCCGCCTCCCTCTACACGACCCCGGAGGAGCGGCGGGTGAAGGAGCTGGAGGCCGCGCTCGCGGCGACGCCCAAATACGTCGAGGCGCCGCGCCTGAAGCCCTACACCTACGACGTGCGCGAGGTGAAGGCGTCGCGCCGGGCCTCCGTCGCCGTCGCCCTCGCCGACGCCGGGGGGGTGCGGCGGCAGACCGGGATCGTCGTCGAGGAGGAGGCCCTGTTCGCGCTCGGCGAGGGGCGGCACCCGGACGACGCGACGGCGGCGGGCGCGGCCAAGCCGATCGACCGGGCGGGGCTCGCGGCGTGGCTGAAGGGGACGCCCGAGGTGCCCGTCTCGCGCGCCGTCACCGCGCTCGCCGACCCCCAGGCCCCCCTGCCGGCGCCGATCCCCCTCGTCGCCTTGCCGCCGGGGGAGAAGGCCCTCGCCGGGCTCTTTGCGGTCGAGCCCGCGGCGGGTCCGACGATGCCGTCCGCGCCGATGCCAGGATCGGGGCCGGGATCGGGGCCGGCGCCGGGACCCGCGCTGACGCTCGTCGAGGCGAAGGGGGTCGCCTTCTACGTGGCCCCGGACCTCCTCCTGACGGCGGCGAAGCTCGACGGCGGCTCCAGCCTCGTTGCCGTCGACGTTCCCTCGCAAGGACGGGTCTGGGCGATGATCGAGGCCGAGGACGCGATGAGCGGCCTCACCCTCCTCTACACGCCCCGCTCCGACATGCCCCTGCCGCTGGGGCCGGCGTCCCCGCCGCCGAAAGCGGATGCGTCGCTGCCCCCCGGCACGCCGCTCCTGGTCGGCGGCGAGGTCGTCGGCGTGGCAATGGGGGAAGGGGAGGTCGTCGGCGCGGACCGGATCGCGGCGTTCCTCGCCCGAACCAAGGGGGCCGGGGTCAAGGGCTCCCCCGCCACGCCCTGAACGCGAAGAGCGTCCAGCCAAGGAGGAAGAGGAGCCCGCCCAGGGGGGTGAGGAAGACCATGAAGCGCGGCCCCTCCGCCGCGAGCAAATAGAGCGAGCCCGAAAACAGGACGATCCCGCCCGCGAACAGCCAGGGGACGGCCCTCGCCCCCGGCAGGAGGACGGCGGTGAGCAGCATGGCGAGCGCGTGCCACATCTGGTAACGGCTCGCCGTCTCGACCCAGCCGGCCGCCTCGACGAGCCCTTTCTGCTTCAGCCCGTGGGTGGCGAACGCCCCCGCCGCGACGGCGGCGAGGCCGAAGAGCGCGGCGAGGGCGACGACGCCCCTGGATGCGCCGGTGCCCTCAGTCAAGCCGGACGATCCGCCCTTCCACGGCGGGGGCGATCTTCCCGCCCTGCGCCGTCGCGTAGTTCATCACGGTGGTCGCCATGAGGGTGCCGCCCGAGGCGTCGATCAGCGGCTTGCCGGCGGTGAGCGCCGTATAGCCGTCGCCGCCGCCCTGGATGTAGTCGTTGGTCGCCACCTTGTAGGCGCGCGTGGGGTCGAGCGGCTGGCCCCCGACCCGGACCTCGACGATGCGCTGCCCTGCGGGCTTCTTCGGGTCGTAGCTGTAGCTCATGCCCGACACCTGGGGAAAGCGCCCGGCCGCCTCCTCGACCTGGGAGACCCCGTTCTCCAGGGCCGCCCTCAAATCGGCGCCCTTGAGTTCGATCAGCACCGTGACGTTGCCGAAGGGAAGCTCGCCCAGGATCTCCTTGCGGGTGAGGACGGTGCCGGGGGCGTAGGTGCGGTCGCCCCTGATGCCGCCGCCGTTCATGATGGCGACCTCGGCGCCCGTCGCGTTGCGGATCGCGTCCGCGATGAAGTCGCCGAAATTGCTCTCCTTGCCCCGTACCGTGCCGCGCCGCGTGTCGAGTTCGACCAAAGTCTCGCCCACCGGGGTCGCCAGTTCCTCGTCCAGCTTCTCCTGGTAGCCGGCGACGGTCTTCCCGACCTCGGGGTCCGGCGCCACCCCCTTCGTCGCCTCGTAGCGCCACGCCGGGTGCCAGACGATCTCGGGCCCGTCGTCGCCCTCGACCCGGTCGAGGGTCACGTCGAGGGCGGCGAGGTAGTGGGCGTCGTGGCCCGCCTTCACGATCAGCCCGTCGCTCTCGTACCACGTGATCGGGTCGTGGTCGTGCCCCCCCAGCACGAGGTCCACGTCCTCGACCTCGCGCAGGAGGCGGCGGTCCTCGGCCAAGGGCATGTGGGTGAGGGCGACGACGAAGTCCGCCCCCCGTTCCTTCAGCCGGGCCACCGATTTCGCCGCCGTCTCGATCGGGTCGAGGATGCTGATGGCCGGGCCTGGGCTCGACAGTTCTTCGGTTTCGGGCGTGAGCAGCCCGACAAAGCCCACCTTGTAGCCGCCCATCGTGACGAGGCGCGTGCCCGCCGTCCCGGCCGCCGGCTCGCCGGTCTTGCCGTCGACCACGTTGGCGGCGAGCCAGGGGAACTGCGAGGCGACGACGCGCTCGTCGGCCACCTCCGGGCCGAAGTCGAACTCGTGGTTGCCCAGCACCGCCACGTCGACCCCGACGGCGTTCAGGAGGTCGACCATCTGCGCCCCCTTCGTCAGGCCCGAGAGGATCGAGGGCGAGATGAGGTCGCCGCCGAAGGTGGTGATCGTGTTCGGGTTCTTCGCCCGCTCCCCCTTGAGCAGCGTCATGAGCGGCGCGAACCCGCCGCCCTCGTCCGGGTCCGGGGCGATCTCGTACACGTCGTTGACGTGCAGGAAGGTGATCGTCGCGGGCTCCGCCAGCGCGGGCGTCGCCGCGAGCAAAGCGAGGGCGGAGACGGCGAGGCGGACGGAACGGGGCATGAGGGCTTCCTTCCTGGTCGGTGGCCCGGTCGGTGGCGTTGCCCCATGATAGGCGGGGCGCGCCCCTTGTGAAGCCGCCGCCTACGCCATCCCGATCGCCGACTTGTAGAGGTCGAGCAGTTCCTCCTGCTCGCTCCGGTCGTGCGGCTTCAGCTTGCGCAGGCGCAGCACCTGCCGCATCACCTTGATATCGAACCCCTCGCCGCGCGCCTCGGCGAACACGTCCTTGATCTGATCCTGCAACTCGCGCTTCTCGTCGTCCAGATTCTCAAGCCGCTCGATGAACGACTTCAGACGATCTGCGGCGATCCCGCCCGCTTCCGACATGGGGTCCTCGCTTCAGGGTTCTGGGGGAGGGCTTGTCTAGACGACCGCGGGCTTGCTGGCCAGGGTGGAGAAGACCCCGCGTCAGCGGGCGCGAAGCGCAATGCAAAGGGGCCGCCCGCGAGCGACCCCTTCACGACACCGAGACCCCGACGGGCCTCGTGTCCGCCCCCCTTGTTCTACTCGGCCAGAAGCCGACGCGCGATCACTTGCGCCTGGATCTCGGCCGCGCCCTCGAAGATGTTGAGGATGCGGGCGTCGCACAGGATCCGGCTGATCGGGTATTCGAGAGCGTAGCCGTTCCCGCCGTGGATCTGCAAGGCGTTATCGGCGCACGCGAAGGCGACCTGCGCGCCTAAGAGCTTCGCCAGCCCCGCCTCCATGTCGCAGCGCCGCCCCTCGTCCTTCTCGCGGGCGGCGTAGAGGGTGAGCTGGCGGGCGATCATGGTTTCGACCGCCATCCAGGCGAGCTTGTCCGCGACGCGGGGGAAGGCGTAGAGCGGCTTACCGAACTGGGTGCGCTCCTGCGCGTAGGCCATGCCGGTCTCGAACGCCGCCCTTGCCACGCCGACCGCGCGGGCGGCCGTCTGGATGCGGGCGCTCTCGAACGTCTCCATGAGCTGCTTGAAGCCCTCGCCCTCGACGCCGCCCAGGAGGTTCTCCTCGGGCACCTTGAAGCCGTCGAACGAGAGCGTGTATTCCTTCATCCCCCGGTAGCCCAGCACCTCGATCTCGCCGCCCGTGAGCCCGTCCACCGGGAACGGGTCGGCGTCGGTGCCGCGCGGCTTCTCGGCCAGCAGCATCGACAGGCCCCTGTAGCCTTCCGCGTCGGGCTTCGTCCGGCAGAGCACCGTCATCAGGTCGGCTCTCGCCGCGTGGGTGATCCAGGTCTTCGCCCCCGTCACCCGCCAAGCCCCGTCCTCAAGCCGCGCCCTGGTCGTGAGCGAGGCGAGGTCCGACCCCGTGTTCGGCTCGGTGAACACCGCCGTCGGCAGGATGTCCCCCGACGCGATCCCCGGCAGGTACCTCGCCTTCTGCGCGTCCGTGCCCGCAAGCCGGATCAGTTCGCCCGCGATCTCCGAGCGGGTCGAGAGCGAGCCGACGCCGATGTAGCCCCGGCTCAGTTCCTCCGTCACGACGCACATCGCCTGCTTGCCGAGCGCCAGCCCGCCGTGCTCTTCGGGCAGCGTGAGCCCGAACACGCCGAGTTCCGCCAGTTCCCGGACGATTTCGATCGGGACCAGTTCGTCGCGCAGGTGCCAATGGTGCGCGAACGGCACCACCTTCTCGTCCGAGAAGCGCCGGAACTGCTCTTGGATCATCCCTAGCGTCTCGTCGCCGAGCGCCCAGCCCCCCTGGTTCCCCCCCGCGATCAGCCCCGCGATGGCGGCGCGGCGCGGTGCCGTGTTCCCCTCCAGGATCAGCCGGGCCACGGCGGGATTGCGCCGGAACGCCTCGACCGCCGCTTCCTTCAGGTACAGGTCCGCCGGCCGCACGTACTCGACTTGGCTCATCGGGATGCCCGAGCCCATCCTGGCGAGGTACTCCCCGACCCCGCACAGGAGCATGTGCCCCTCCAGCGCCCCGAACGCCCCCTCCGCCCGCAGCCGCTCCCCCCAGCCGTGCAGCTCGCGCACGGCCTCCAGATACACCTTCAGCCAAGCGAGCCCGTGCGCCGCGTGCTGCTCCCGCTCCAGCAAGGCGGCGTCGATCCGGCCCCCGGGCGCCACCACCCGCCGCACGGATTCGCGCGCCGCCGCGAACAGGGCGTCGGCGGCGGGAAGGGCCTCGGCGACGCTCTCGAAGTCGTCGCGCACTTCGGCGAGTCTGGTCGCCACCATGTCGGTAACTCCGCGTAAGATTCGCTTCGCGCCGCTGCGCGGGGCTTTTCTTTTTCTTTTTTCATTTGTTGTCCGAGCTTGCACGGGACGCCCGTGCAAGCTCGGACAACAAACGGAAAAAGAAGAAAAAAGGCCCCGCGCCAGCGGACGCGAAGCGTGATCTTCTCAGTCCTCGACCGCTTCCTCGATCGTCCGCATCCCCGGACGCTTCGCGTTGACGAGCACCGCCATGTTGCCCGGCTTGTGCTCGTTCTTCATCATCTTGGTGTGCGCGCGGGGGATGTCGTCCCAGGAGAACACTTCGCTCATGCAGGGGTCCACCTGCCGGTTGAGGACGAAGGCGTTGGCGGCGCTCGCCTGCTTCAGGTTGGCGAAGTGGCTGCCCTGGAGGCGTTTTTGCCGCATCCACAGGTAGCGGGCGTCGACGGTGAGCCTGTAGCCCGTGGTGCCGGCGCAGATCACGACCATGCCACCCCGCTTGCAGACGAGGGCCGAGACCGGGAATGTGGCGGCGCCCGGGTGCTCGAACACCATGTCGACGTCGTTGCCCTTGCCCGTCACGTCCCAGATCGCCTTGCCGAACTTGCGCGCCTCCTTGAGCCACGCGTTGTAGGCATCGTGGTCCATCGGGTCCGGCATCTCGCCCCAGCAGGCGAAGTCCTTGCGGTTGATCGCCCCCTTGGCGCCGAGCGAGAGCACGAAGTCGCGCTTGTCCTCCTCGGAGATCACGGCGATGGCGTTGGCGCCCGAGGCCGCGATGATCTGGATCGCCATCGAGCCGAGGCCCCCCGAGGCGCCCCACACGAGCACGTTGTCGCCGGGCTTCAGCGCGTGCGGCTGGTGGCCGAACAGCATCCGGTAGGCGGTGGCGAGCACCAGCACGTAGCAGCCCGACTCCTCCCAGGTGAGGTGCTTCGGCCGCGCCATGAGCTGGCGGCTCTGCACCTTGCAGAACTGGGCGAACGACCCGTCCGAGGTCTCGTAGCCCCAGATCCGTTGGGTGGGCGAGTTCATCGGATCGCCGCCGTTGCA